>JAPLCL010000312.1 GCA_026392265.1 Actinomycetota bacterium | reverse complement strand
GGCGCTTAGCGTACCCGCGCGGGCCCGACGTCACGCGGGGCGGCTGGGCGGAATACCGCGCATCGGGCAGATAGGAAAGTGCACATTCGTTATCTGCCCCCTTCGCACTACCCCGCCCAGGGCAGACCGCGCGGGAGGGCGGATCTGCGGGTCCCACTGCGTGCCGTCAGCCGCCGGCGACCGGCGGCATGACCTCTACCCGGTCGCCCGAGACGAGCGTGGTCGCCAGCGCGGTCGCCGGCGGCACATGCCTGCCGTTGACCACAACGCTGACCAGCAGCCTGTCGCCGAAGTAGATGCGCTGCGCGAAGCGTGGCGCCTGCGCCACGGCGGCCCGCAGCGCCTCGGCTACAGTGCCGGCTTCGCAGTCGAGCACCACGGGCGGCTCCGGGGAGGTGAGTGCGGCGGGAAGGCTCACGTGTACGCTGGGCACGTTTTCGCTCCGTTCGCGAAGGTCGCCGCGCGAGCCTATCCGATCATGCGCTCCACGGCCTGCAGTGCCTTGACGCGGATGTGCTCGGGCACCGTGA
The DNA here is from genome assembly GCA_026392265.1 of Actinomycetota bacterium. Classification (GTDB taxonomy): domain Bacteria; phylum Actinomycetota; class Thermoleophilia; order UBA2241; family UBA2241; genus CAIXSE01. Next base: position 7,012 of record JAPLCL010000312.1, on the reverse strand, counting down.
CTTCGTGCTCGAGCACATCGTCCCACTCGTCGCCGAGGGTCGCGACGCATTTCTCGAGCGTGGTGAGCTTCATGTTGGGGCAGATGGCGCGGCTCGACGCAGGGATGAACTTCCTCTGCGGGTACAGCTGGCCGAGGCGGTAGAGCAGGCCGGTCTCCGTCGCGACGATGAACGTTGTCGCGTCGCTCCCGGCCGGGTAGCGCAGCATGCCCGATGTGCTCGTCACGACGTCGGCGATGTCGAGCACCTCGCGGCGGCTCTCCGGGTGCGCCATGAGGACGCTGCCGGGGTTGGCGGCGCGGAGCCGCTCGATCTCCGCGGCGCGGAAGTCGTCGTGCACGTGGCACCAGCCCTGCCACATGATCATCGTCTCCTCGCGGCCGGTCTGGCGGGCGACGTAATCCCCCAGGTTCCTGTCGGGGACGAAGATGATCTTCTGGTCCTCGGGGAAGCGCTCGACGATCTGCACGGCGTTGGCGCTGGTGCAGCACACGTCGGTCTCGGCCTTGATATCGGCCGAGGTGTTGACGTAGGCGACCACCACCGCGTTCGGGTGCTCGGCCTTGAGCTTGCGCAGCCCTGCCACGGTGACCATGTCGGCCATGGGGCAGCCGGCACGTTTGTCGGGCATCAGCACCGTCTTCCGCGGCGAGAGGATGTAGGCCGTCTCGGCCATGAAGTGCACGCCGCAGAACAGGATGACGCTGTGCTCGTCCTTCTGCGCTATGCGCGAGAGCTCGAGGGAGTCGCCCGTGAAGTCCGCGGCGTCCTGCACCTCGGGGCGCTGGTAGTTGTGGGCGAGGATCACGACGTCGCGCTCGGCGGCGAGGCGGCGGAGTTCTTGTTGAAGGTCGTTCAACTCGGGCATGGTCTCTCGATTCGTCGGAGGCCGATCGGGCCGGTGGCGTAGCGCCCTCCGGCCCGTGTCTCCGATTATAGCGACCGCCGGTGACGGCGGCTGACTTGACGGGCTTTCTCACCGGACGGGGCAACGTCAACCGGCCTCGCCCATCGTCACTCATCCCCGCTCGCGGCGTCGTGGCTAAGGTGAGACCAGATCGCAGCGTCGCGGTCGATGGTTGATTCCCGATGGGACGAGGGTAGAATGCCAGTAATGTTCCTCGCCATCCCGGCTTCGGCCCGGATTGGCGGGGTTTATTCTTTGGGGGGCAAGCGGAACGTCGCCCGCGTCGTTGTGTTCCTCGACAGTCAGAACGTCTACATGGGTGCTCGCGAGGAGTACGCATTCCGTGGCGCCCCGAGTCGTTTGGGCCAGACGGACCCGCTTGCCCTTGCGCGTCTGATTGTGGCCAAACGACGTTACCCGTCGCGGCTCTCGGGTGTGCGGGTCTATCGAGGACTGCCGGATTCCCAGCGCCAACCTGAGGCGAATGCCGCGAATCTCCGGCAGACGGAGGTACATGAGGAGCGTGGCGACGGCCTCGTGGCCGTCTTCACCCGGCCTCTCCGCTATCCACGCGGCTGGCCGTCTGTGCCAGCCGAGGAGAAAGGCGTCGACGTCGCCTTGGCGGTCGACTTCGTCAACATGGCATCGTCTGGCGCTTACGACGTCGGTGTCTTGATGTCCACCGACACCGACCTCCTGCCCGCGCTCGGGGCCGTAGCAGCACTGGGAGGTCGCCCCCACCCGCGCGGCGAAGTGGCTGCGTGGACGAGATCGGCCGTCGGCGCGCGTCGCTTGCGTCCACGCGGCGCGCACGTGTGGTGCCACTGGCTCGACCGCGACGACTTCGAGGCCGTCCGGGACGACACCGACTACAACGTCTGCACGCCGTAGCCAGACGAGCTACTTCGCGTCGGCCTCGACCTCTTCGCCCGCACCGCCGCGCACCGCCGCGAGGCGAGCCTTGAAGCCAGTTGCCTCAAAGATCGTCTGCACTTCCTTGACCACGTCGTCGGGAGGGAACAGGTCGCCGAGGCCGAGCTCCTCGCGGATCTCGAGGAGGTGGTCCATGTAGTCGGTCCACTTCTCGCCCCAGGCCTCGCCGATGGCGGGGAACAACAGGTGCGGGTCGCCGCCCATGCCCTTCTCGTAGAAGGTGCCGCACCATTCGGCGAACATCTCCACGTGCGGGCGGCCGCGCCCGCTCTCGACCTGCATCCCGCGCACGACCTGGTTGATCACGGCGACGCTGTTATGGCGCGGGCAGCGGCTCTGGCAGGTGTAGCAGTAGTAGCAGTACCAGAGCGAGTCGTCCTCGAGCAGAGTGACGTCGCCGTCGAGGGCGCGACGGGCCACCTCGCGCGGCGAGTACTCCGTGAAGCGAGCCGCCGGGCAGCCCGACGTGCACACGCCGCACTGGATGCAGCTCTGAAAGCCGTCCTTGTGGTCGTGCATGCGCGGGTCCTCGAGAATGCGCTTCACGAGCTCGGGGTCGCGCTGCGGGGTCGCCGCAAACGTGTCGTCGGCGATGTGCGAGTAGGGGTTGTCGGCCCGTTTGTCGTCAGTCATCTGTGCGCTCCTCGGGGGCGTGCTCTGCGGCGCGGAAGTACTCGGGCCAGAAGTGGACGGGGACGTCGATCTTGAGTTCGCGGGCGGCCGAGTGGAGGTTGTCGCGGCAGAGCACGCAGGTGGTGACCACCGGAGCGTGCTTCTCCGCGGCGAGCTCCAGGAGCCGCGCGCTTGCCTTGGTGGCGCCGCGGTACATGCCGCCGAGCGCCCCGCAGCAGCCGTTGTGCAGGGTCGGGTAGTCGACCTCCATGGTGACGCCGGCCTGCTCGGCGGCGTCGCCCAGCGCGGCGAGGGCAGCGTCGCGGTCGGCGAGGCAGCCTACGTAGGGGACGAAGCTTCTGGTCGCGGCGCGCAGGTCGATGGTGGAGCTGCGGCCGGCGCGCTCGGTGAGCGCGTCCCAGAGCGGCACGGCCTCGACGCCGGTCTCCGCGAGACTGGCGTCGCACGCCGGGCATGCCGTGTACACACGCTCCGCGCTCGAGAACTGGGTGTCAACGGTCCCGCGGCTGGGGTGGCCGCAGCAGCCGGCGTCGGCCGTCTCGTCGAGGCGCACGCCGAAACCCGCGGCCACCTCGTGCACGAGGCGGTGCAGCTCGTGGTCTTGCGGCAGGGCGCAGCCGGCGTAGAACGGCAGCGTCACCGTGCCCTCGGGGGCCGGGCCGGCTACGCCCGCCGGCCGCTTTCTGCCCAGCGGCAGCATCTGCTTCGCGATCTTCATGCCGGTCTCGGCGGCGCCGACCTTGTCTTTGGGGAAGTGGCCCTTGGCCATCATCGCCACGCCGAACCGCATGTTGTCGATGCGCGGCTGCTTGCGCAGGCGTACGGCGGCGACGTCCGCGGCCGTGCGCTCGGGGCAGCTGATAGCGCCGCCGTGCTCGCGCTCGAGCTTGCGCAGGCGGCTCAGGACCGAGGCCACGTCGATGTCCATGCGGCAGACCTCGGTGCAGGTGCCGCACTCGGTGCAGCGCCACAGGTCGTCGCTCTTCAGCACCGCCTCGATCTCACCGGCGAGGATGAGGCGCACCAGACGCCGCGGCCCGCGGTAGAGCTCGCGGCCGCTCGGGCAGCTCGAGGTGCAGGTGCCGCACTGGTAGCAGATGCTGCACTCCTCGGCCAGGCGCTTGAACTCGTCGACGACGGCTTGCGGGTAGGCGCCCCTATCAGCGGCCACAGCCACAGACCTCACCTCCCCCGCAGACGGCGCCGGTCGGGGCGCCTGACAGGGCGCCGGCTCCGGCGCCGATCAGTCCCATCTCGTGTTCGAGCAGCGCCGGCGTCAGCTCATCGCCGATGGCCTTGGCGTGGAACATGCGGATGCGCCGTCCCACACTCAGCCGGTCGACGGCGCAGAGGTGCCACAGCTCGAGCGGCAACGGCGTGCTGCTGTCGGCCAGCACCTCCCCGGCGATCGTCATCTGCTCCAGCGCGCTCGTGTCGCCGGTGCGGTACTGGCAGCGGCCTTCGGCGCACCCGGCGAGAAACACGCCGGCCGCGCCCAGGCGGGCCGCCTCCACGATGTGCAGGGCGCTCACCCGCCCGAGGCAGGGCAGCTCGATGAGGCGCACGTTCTCGGGGTAGCGGTCGCGGTGCTGGCCGCTGAGGCCAATGGCGGCGCCGGCGCACTCCTTGCAGTAGAAGCCGACGACGGGCTTCTCGACGCCTTCGGTCATCAGCGCGATGCGCCCGAAGAGGGCGTCGTCGCTCAAGTTGTGGGCGATCGCCACCTCGGGGCAGTTGGCCGCGCAGATGCCACAGGCGCGGCAGCTCTGCGCGTCGATGACCGCGAGCTTGCCGTCGTCCTTGACCTCGGCGGGACGCGGCGCCGACTCCGGCCGGTCGACGAGGGTGATGGCGCCGAAGGGGCACATCGCGGAGCAGGTGTCGCAGCCCACGCACTGGGCGGCGTCGACCTGCGAGGCCGCCGTGCCGCGGCGCCCGGACGACGTCAGGAAGTTATGGATCTCGCTGGCCACCGCCGAGGCCTCGGTATTGACCTCGATGAGAGCCTTGGGGCCGGCCGCCGAGCCGCAGACGAAGATGCCCTCGCCGCTGGTCTCGGTGGCGCGGTTCTTGCGGTCGAGGATCTCGACGAAGCCGTCCTTGTCGCGGTCGATGGTGAGCGTCTGTGTCAGCTTCTCCGTATCGGTGGCGGGCACCATACCCGTGCTCAGCACGACGAGATCGGGGCGCAGTACGCGCTTGCGCGCCGCCGTCACGTCTTCGACCTCGATCACGGGCCGGCCGGCGCCGTCGAACTGTCGTGACCTTCATCTCGGGGAACAGCGTCTTGAGGCGGATCGCGTGCTTGAGCGCGATCATGCAGCAGAGTCGCGAGCAGTGTGGCAGGTGGCGCTGGTCGCGCGAGCCGGCGCACTGGACCATCACGAGCTCCTCGACGGGCATCCGGCCCAGGGACGCCTGGGCGGCCCAGTCGTCGAGCATCTCCGCCAGGTCCACCTGGGTGACGACGCCGTTGTGACCGTAGCCGAGGTAGTCGAAGTACTTCTCGGGGGCCGGCTCGCAGCCGGTGGCCGTGAGGATGGCGCCGGCATGCACGGTCGTGCGCCGCGGCGACTGGCTGAAATCGATGGCCTCCACGGGGCACTCCTCGGCGCACTTGCCGCAGAAGGTGCAGGTCTCGAGGTCGATGGTCCGGATCACGCGACCGTCGTAGAACTCGCTGAAGATCGCCTTCTTGCCGGGCTCCGAGGAGTCGGCCTCGCAGACCGTCTCGCAGGTACCGCAGTTGACGCAGGCGTCGGTGACCATGTTGGGCAGGGTGCGGATGCTGACCTGGAAGTCGCCGGGGTGACCGGTGACGGCCTCGACGGTCGAGCGGCGGTGGATCGCGAGGTCCGGATGGTCGATGGCCACGTTGCGGTGGAAGCATTTGCGAGTGCCGGCCTGCGCGTCGGTGGTGGGCAGGCACTGGCCGCAGTCGTTGGTGGGGAAGACGGTGCCGATACGGGCGGCGCGGCCGCCGAGGAAGGCGCGCCGCTCCACGAGCTCGACGTGGTGACCCATCTGGGCGAGCTCGGCGGCGGACTGCGTGCCGGCCACGCCGCCGCCGATCACGACGACGGTGTTCCGGCGCTCGGCGTAGCTCATCGTGTCGGCGAGCGCGTCGGGGTAGGCGATCGACGAGTCGATGATGCGCGCCGCCTTGTCGGTGACGGCGGCGACGTCGCCGCCGTGCACCCAGCTGCAGCCCTCGCGGATGTCGGCGATCTCGAGCTGGAGGCCGCGGGCCATGAGCTTCTGGAAGCGCCGCGCGGCGAAGTCGGGGGAGCAGCCGGCGAAGACGAGCTGGCGCCCGCCTTCGGCTCCGGCCTCCATCAGCTCGCGCATCTGCGCCTGGCCGACGCGGCTGCACCAGTGGTCGCCGCGGAGCACGTCGGCGTGGCTACCGACGTGCGCCTCGAGCCGGTCGAAATCGAGGTTCTTGAGGGTGCCCGCGCACTCGCAGAGGAGGACGAGCGGGCGTGCGGGCGCGTTGCCGTTCGGAGATGTCATGCGCGCACCTCCCCGGCAGCCGGCGCGGCGTCCGCCTGCGGCGGCCGCGCCTCGATAGCCTCGGCCGGGCAGCCGCGTACGCAGGTGCCGCAGCCCAGGCACTTCTCGTCGTCGTAGATGATGGTGCGGTACACGGTGACCCGCTCCGGTACCTCTATCGGACCGTCGGGCTCATGCTGCATGAGGCGCCGGAGTGCGCCGCCGAGGGCACCTCGGCGGCTGTTCGCCGGCGCGTCCAGCAGCTGGTTCACATCAAAGGTGCCGCCGCGTGCGGAGGCGCCTGACGGGCAGTTGGTGGCGCATTTGCCGCAGCCCACGCAGAGGTCCTCGTGGCGGACGATCTCGCAGCCCACGCCGACGGTGCTCTGCAGCGTGCCGCCGGGCACGCGGCTCAGGATCTCGCGGCCGCGATGGGTGAGCGGCATCAGGCAGCCCCCCCGACGGCGGCCAGCGGGGCAGCGGCAACGGGAGCCGGCCCGCCGATGTCGACGGCCGAGCCGATGAGCGGAGCCTGACGGGTCTCGCCGGCCTCTGACCGCGGCAGCGGCGGCAGGCCGGCGATCACGCGGTCCATTTCGCGCACGGCGGCGACGAACTTGGGCGGCTCGCCGGCGCTCATCGTGAACATCCGGCAGCGCTCGGGCTCGACGCCGACGCTCTTGAGCAGGCGCTGCACGAACGCCACACGGTCGACGGCCATGAAGTTGCCCTCGCGGTAGTGGCACTGGCCGAGCAGGCAGCCGGCGACCATCACGCCGTCGGCGCCTTCGGCCAAGGCGCTCAGCAGGTGCAGCGGGCTGACGCGCCCGGTACAGGGCATGAGCACGAGGCGCACGGCCGGCGGCAGCGGCGTGCGCGCGTTGGCGCTCGCGTCGGCCGCCGCGTAGGCGCACTCGCGGCAGCAGAAGGCGACGATCCTGCGGTCGTCGGTCGTGCCGGCGGCCGCTGTGCCGGTGGTGCCGGCCATCAGACCGTCGCCTCCGCCAGGACCTCGTCGTCGCTGAAGCCGCCGAGCTGGATCGCCCC
>JAPLCL010000283.1 GCA_026392265.1 Actinomycetota bacterium | reverse complement strand
CCATGCGCTCCTTGACGAGCGCGGCCGGCAGGGGCGGCAGCTCCGCTGCCGCCGTCCCCGGCCGTGGCGAGTAGGCAAACACGTGCACGCGCCCGAAGAGGCCGCTCTCGAGAGCCGCGAGCGTGCGCCCGAAGGCGGCGTCGTCCTCAGCGGGAAAGCCGACGATCACGTCCGTGCTGAGCATACAGTCGCCGAGACGCGCCTGCATGCGTGCAGCCGCCGCGGAGTACTGCGCGAACGTCGTGGGCCGGCGCATGGCGGCAAGGACGGCGTCGTCGGCGGACTGCAGCGGCACATGCAGATGGCGCGCTACTCGGGGGTGCGCGAGCGCCTCCAGCAGACGCTCGTCGAGGTGGCGCGGCTCCAGCGACGAGAGTCGCAGGCGCGCCAGACCCGGAAGCTCGGCGAGCGCGAGCACGAGGTGCGGCAGGCGCAGCTCACCGTCCCGCCAGGCGCCGAGATCGATGCCGCTGAGCACGATCTCGCCACAGCCGCGGGCAAGGCCGACGCGTGCGGCCGCGAGGGCATCGCGCAGCGACGTGCTGCGCGGCCTTCCGCGCACCAGTCTGACGACGCAGTAACTACAACGCCCCGAGCAACCGTCCTGGACCTTGAGCATGAAGCGCGTGCGGGCGGCGGACGGGCGGGCGGCGTCCTCGGACGGCGCGGCGTCCTGCGGCGCTGCGTCCCATGAACTCGCCGCCGCCAGCGCCGCCCAGTCGGGCCGCGCCAGGACTTCGACGCCGGGGCCGTCGAACTGCTCGGGGCGAAGCACCGCGGCGCACCCCGCGACGACGACGCGTCTGCCGTCCCCCGCCACGCGCCGCACCAGCCGCCGCGATTTGCGTTCAGCCTCCGCGGTCACGCAGCAGGTGTGGACCACGACCACGTCGGCGGCCTCGCGAGCGCCCACCGACTGCAGGCCGGCGGCCGTGAGCTCGGCGAGCGCCTGCTCCCCGTCCGCCTGGCTGACCTTGCAGCCCACGAAGGCGCTCGCGACCCTAGTCATCCGCTACTCGTGAGGTGCAGCATCAGCCACGTGCCGTCGTCGCGCCGCCCGGCCGTCTCGTAGCCGGGGAAGGCGGCCGCGGCCTGCTCGCCCTGCTCAACGAGCAGCCCGGCGAGGAGCAGATGCGCCGTCCGCAGCTCGGGCGCGCCGCCGTCTTCGCCCGCCGCGAAGCGGCGCGCCAGCCGCAGGATGGGGTTAAGGGCGATGTTGGCGACCACGGTGTCGGCGGCCGGCAGCGCGTAGCCCGGCGCCGTGGCGTCGCCCACGAGAAACGTGGGCGACAGCTCGTTGAGGGCCGCGTTACCCGCCGCGGCGTGCACGGCCACGGGGTCGATGTCGACGCCGCACACCGGCGCGAAGCCGAGCCTCAGCGCCGCGAAGGACACCACGCCTGAGCCGCTGCCCAAGTCCAGCAGCGGCCCCGGCGGGATGACTTGGATCTCCTCGAGGCACTGACGCGTACTGGCGTGACCGCCGGTGCCGAAGGCGAGGCCCGCCTCGACGACCACGTCGAGCAGATCGTCGCGGGCCGGGTACCACGGCGGGCGCACGTAGAGCCGCCCGACCACCCTCGGCTTGTGGAAGCGGCGCCAGGCGTCCTCCCAGCCCGGGCGCTCGCGTGATACCTCGAGCGCCCCGAGCGCCCCCAGCCGCGCGAGCGCCGGCACCGCGGTCTCGGTGGCCTCGCCACCCTCCGCCAGCCAGAACGTCAGCGTGTCGCCGCCGTCGGCCTCCTGCCAGCCCGCCGGCTGCAGCGCGCTGATGATGTCCACGGCCTCAGGGTGCAGGTAGTCCAGGGCGGCCGGATCCGCGCCGCGCGCGTAGGCCGCGGCCCCCGACCAGTCGTCGACAGGCTCCGCTCCCGTCCTCACGGCCGCGGCCGCCGCAGCGGTCGCCGCGATCGGCTGCATCCGCAGCGTGTACCGCGTATACGCGAGCCGCGTCACTGGCGGAAGACGGCCCGCACCTTGTCGAGGAAGCTCTGGTCGGGCTCGTAGTTGGCGTCGCCGGTGAGCTCCGCGAACTGCTCGAGGACCTCGCGCTGCTCGGCGCTGAGGTGCCGCGGCACCTGCACATTGACGACGACCTTGAGGTCGCCGCGTCCATAGCCTTGCAGGGCCGGCACGCCTCGGTTGCGGTAGGTCTTGACTTCGCTCGGCTGGGTCCCCGGGCGCAGCTCGACCTCGATGTCGCCGTCGAGCGCCGGCACGTAGGCCGTGGTGCCCAGCGCCGCCTCGACCATGGTGACGTCCAGCCGGTAGATGAGGTCGTCCCCGTCGCGCACGAAGTGCTCGTGCGGCTCCACAGAGATGGACACGTAGAGGTCGCCGGACCTGCCGCCTTGGGCGCCGGCGCCACCATCGCCGGTCAGGCGCAAGCGCTGCCCGTCGGCGATGCCGGCCGGCACCTGAACGGCGACCGTGCGCGTGCCGCGCACGCGCCCGGTGCCACGGCAGTCCTCGCAGGGATCGTTGACGATACTGCCGCGACCGCGGCATACGTTACAGGTACTGGTACGCACGAACTGGCCGAAGCCACCCAGGCTGGACACCTCGCGCATGCGGCCGCTGCCGTGGCACTGGGGGCAGGCGTCGCGTCCGGTGCCCGGGCGGGCGCCGCTGCCGTCACAGGTCGCGCAACGGTCTTCGGCCGTGACCTCGACGTCGTGGGAGACGCCGAACACCGCCTCGGCCAACGTGAGCTCCAGACCCACCTCGATGTCGTCGCCGCGCGGCGCCGGGGCGCTGCCGCTGGCTGCGCCCCACATACCGCCGGCGTCGCGCAGCACCGAGTCGAACATGCCGCCGCCGAAGAAGATGTTGAAGAGGTCGTTGAAGCCGACGTGCTCGAAGTCGGTCATGTGGCGGCCCTTCAGGCCGTCGAAGCCGTAGCGATCGTAGGCGGCGCGCGTGTCGGCGTCGCTGAGGACCTCGTAGGCCTCGGCGGCCTCCTTGAACTGCGCCTCGCAGTCGGGGTCGCCGGGGTTGACGTCCGGGTGGCACTCGCGGGCCAGCTTGCGGAAGGTCTTTTTGATCTCGTCCTGCCCGGCGTCGCGGCGCACGCCGAGCACATCGTAGTAGTCGCGTTTCATGAACGGGGGGAGGTCACGGGTTCACCAGATCTCTTCGAGGTACGTGCTCAGGCTGTCGGCGGTGGCGCGTACGGCGCCGATGACGCGCTGGTAGTCCATGCGCGTGGGCCCCAGCACGCTCACGGTGCCGAGGTTGCGGTTGGCGACGCCGTAGTTGGCCGCCACGAGCGAACACGCCTGCAGCGACGGCGGCGTCATCTCGTGGCCGATGCGCAGGAAGACGCCGTCCTCGCGGAGCGCCTCGGAGAGCAGCTCCAGCAGGTTGTAGCGCTGCTCCAGCATCTCGAGGACCTCGTTGAGGTGGCCGGCGCCCTCGCGCGTGAGGTTGTCGAGCAGGCGCGAGGCGCCGCCGAGATGAAGGCCCTCGACGTCGCCGGCGCCGAGCGTCTCGAAGGCGGGGCGCACGGTGTCGAGGAAGGCGCGTTCTTTGGGCCGCAGGTCGAGGCTCTCGAAGGCCCCCGCTGCGCGGCGCGTGCCAAGTTGCGTGCCCACCAGACGCTCGTTGAGATACACGCGCGCGAACTCGGCGAGACCCTCGTCGACGGCCTCGGCGAGCGTGAAGATACGCTTCGTGACCTGGCCGGAGGTGGTGATGATGACGACCATCACGAGGTGCGGCTGCAGCGAGAGGATCTCGATGTGGCGGACGATGGCGGTGGTGACCGCCGGCGCCGACACGACGGCCAGCAGCTCGGTGACCCGCGACAGCGCCTCGGCGGTCTCGCGGAGCGCGTCGTCGATCTCGCTGCGGGCACGGTCGCGCTCGACGGCCACAGGCGGTGACACCTCACGGCGTTCGCCGAGAATGGCGTCGACGTAGTGCCGATACCCCACGTCGGTGGGCACGCGCCCCGCCGACGTATGCGGATGCGCGAGCATGCCCATGTCTTCGAGGTCGGCGAGGTCGTTGCGGATGGTCGAGGCCGCGACACCGAACGTGAAGCGCTCGCTCAGGTACTTCGAGCCGACGGGCGCGCCCGAGGCGATGTACTCCTCGGTGACGACCCG
>JAPLCL010000081.1 GCA_026392265.1 Actinomycetota bacterium | reverse complement strand
CGGTCATGCGCGGCCGGCCACCACCGTGATCACCGCCGACTACTACTCGGATCCGGACAGGCACTGGGAACCGCCCGCGGACGACAAGTACGGCTTCGATCTGGAGAAGGCCAAGCAGCTGCTCGATGCCGCCGGCTACAAGGACACGAACGGCGACGGCATCCGTGAGGACGCCGGCAAGCCCATCGACCTGCGCCTCTGGTGCCGCGCCGGGTCGACGACCTATCAGAACATCGAACGTCTCGTGGCGGGCTGGTTCAAAGAGATCGGCCTCAAGATGGAGGTGTCGGTCATGGACGACGGTGCGCTCGGCGAGCGCATCCTCGACAAGGTCGGCGGCAAGCTCTCGCCCGACTACGACATCCTCGTCTGGGGCTGGTACAGCGACCTCGACCCGGGCTCCATTCTCGGCGACTTCACGACCGCCCAGATCGGCTCCAACAGCGACTGTGGCTACTCCAACCCGCAGTACGACGCGCTCTTCGACAAGCAGGCGCGCACCATCGACCCGACCGCGCGCAAGGCGCTTATCGACCAGATGCAGCAGATCCTCTACCAGGACTCGCCCTACATCGTGCTGGCATACTCGAACGACCTCGAGGCCTACAACATCGCCAGATGGCAGGGCTACGCGGCTTCGCCCGCGAAGATCGGCAACGTGCTTATGCCGCCGTACGGCAACGCGGGCTCCGAGAACTACGTGCTGATCGAGCCGAAGACCGGCGCCGCGGCCGCCAAGAGCGGCGGCTCGACCGTCAGTCTGTGGGTGGCGATCGCCGTCGCCGTCGTGGTCGTGGCGCTCGTCGTGCTGCTGGTCGTGCGCCGCCGCCGGCCGCAGGTGATGGAGGAGTAGGCCGAGGGCCGGTGAGGCGGCGGCGGGCGCTGCGCCGCCGCCGCCCCACCGCCGGCGAGCGCTGCGCCGCCGCCGCCCCACCGCCGGCCCGCTACTCCTCGAACACGACCTCGCTGAGGTCGTCCACCACGACGTCGGCGCCGTGCTCACGGAGCGCCTGCGCGTGATCCAGTCGGTCGACGCCGATGACGAGGTCGAAGCCGCCGCGGCGGCCGACCTCGACGCCGGAGAGGGCGTCCTCGCCGGCGCCACCCCCAGCCGCCGCGCCGTCTCGAGGTACATCGCGGGGTCAGGTTTGCCGGCCAGGCCCAGCTCCTCGCCGGCCACGCCGGCGACACGGACCTCGAAGAGGTCGGTGAGCCCGGCCACGTCGGGGATCATGGCCGTGTTCTTGCTCGACGACATGAGCCCGACCCGCGCGCCTGCCTCGCGCAGGCGCTGGATGAGCGCGACGGTGGACGGGTACGCCTTGATGCCGTGTTCTTTCACCGCGGCGTTGAAGAACACGTTCTTGCGGTTGCCGAGGCCGCAGACGGTCTCCAGCTTCGGCGGCTCCGAGGGGCTACCGAAGGGGAGCTCGATGTCGTGCGCGGTGAGGAGATCGCGGCCCTCGTGGGCGGCGCGCGTTCTGAGGTACGTATCGAACAGCGCCTTCCAGGCGGCGTGCACGATCGAGGTCTGCGTCAGGACGCCGTCGAGATTGAACACGACGGCGTCGTGACGGGCCTGCGAGATGGTTGTTGGCGAGGTGTCCACGTGCTCGTCCGGAAACGAGTGCGGTCCCGGTCCATGACAGCCGCACGGCGGTAGTCCGCGGTCTGAGCTTGAGCGTTCGCGCTGCCGTGCCGAAAGATGCAGCGGGAGGCGCAGCGTGGATCACCACCGGGCCCCGGAGACGGACGCCGAGACAATAAGGCTCTACAGGCTCCTCAAGTGGGGGCTCTACACCGAGCTGCCCATGACCGTGATGTTCTTCACGATCGCCTTCGTCACCGGGTCGTCGGCGCTCACTGCCATCGCCATCCAGTCCGCCGTCGCGCTCGTCGTCAACGGCTTCGCCGTCTACGCGATGCGCCAGGTGATGGGCGAAAACGCCTACAACTTCCCCTACGGCGCCGGCAAGCTCGAGAACTTCTCGGCGTTTCTCTGCGGCGTGCTCTACGTCCCCTCCGGGCTGTACGTCATGTTCGACGCAGTGGAGCGGCTCATCCATGCTCCCGAGGTGGGTTACCTGCTCAGCCAGATACCGGTGTCCATCTCCCTGGCGCGTGGCGTGGTGCTCTACGTGATCGCCACGCGAATGGTCCGTGCCACCCGCAATCCGTCGCCGCTGCTGCGCTCTTACCAACTGGACTATCGCGTGGGGCTGCTCACCGACGGCGGCGTCATGATCTCCTTCGCCCTGGCCTGGGTGCTGGTCGACGCGGGCGTGCCCGCGATCGGCGATCGTATCGACCCGCTGGTGGCTCTTGCGATCGCCTTCTACATGATCTGGGTCGGCGTGTCGCTCGTGCGGAACAACTTCCGTGCTCTCATGGACCTGCCGCTCTCCGAGGAGGAGCAGCTCATGATCACGCGGGAACTCGCCCATCACTATGCCGACTACGACGTGGTCGGCACGCTGTGCACGCGCTCCAGCGGCAAGCGGCGCTTCGTGGAGATCGAGCTGGGCTTTGACGGCGAGAAGAGCGTGGAACACGTGCACGTCCTCAGCCGCCACATGGAGCAGGCTCTCGCCGCCGAGCTGCCGGGCCTGCACTTCCGCATCGTGCCCGTGTGGGAGCCGGATGAATGAGCGCGGCTCAGGTCGTGCCGCCGCGGCCCGCGCCCTAGCCAGCTTCGCGCGGCCGATGTAGCATCTCCTCACAGGAGAGAGGTCGTCCGGTCGGGGTGGGGGGCCACCGCGGCCGTTGGGCGCCCAGCCGTCCCGACGAGGGGGAGCCATGAGCCGCATATTCGCCCGCCGCCGCCGGCGTGTCGCCGGCGCGTTGTTCGCCCTGCTGCTCACCGCCGGCCTGTCGTGGGGGCTGAGCAGCACTTCGGCCGGCGGCTCACCTTCGCCGGTCGCGTCCGCGGGCACGCTCAAGGTCCAGTTCGGTACGACCTTCGACGCCGACAACCTCAACCCGTTCGTCGGCTATAGCGGCACCTCCTACGAGATCTTCCACCTCAACTACGACTTCCTCGTGGGCTACAACACCGACCTGTCGCCGCGGCCTGAGCTTGCCACCAGCTGGGAGACTTCACCCGACGGCAAGGTCTGGACGTTCCACCTGCGCGAGGGCGTGAAGTGGCAGGACGGCGAGCCGTTCACGGCCGCCGATGTGGTCTTCACCTACATGTACATCATCAAGAACGACCTCACCGCTTTTACGAGCTACACGAACAACATCGAGAAGGTCGAAGCGCTCGACGACTTCACCGTCAAGATGACGTGCACCAAGCCCAAGGCCAACATGCTGCGCCTGTGGATCCCCATCCTCCCGGAGCACATCTGGAGCAAGGTCCCGGGCAAGCGCGCCGGCAACGACTACATCAACAAGCCGCCCATCGTGGGCACCGGTCCCTTCCAGACCGTCGAAGTCAAGAAGGGCGGCTACATCAAGCTCGTCAAGAACCCGGACTACTGGCTCGCGGGCAAGCCCACCATCGACGAGCTCGTCATCGCCATCTACCAGAACGCCGACACGATGACCCAGGACCTCAAGACCGGCACCCTGGACTACGCGCTGGGCATCCCGGCGGCGCAGTTCCCGGCGCTCGCCGCGGAACCGTCGCTCACGACCAACGTCGCCGACCTGCGCTACTTCGACTAGCTGTGCATGAACTGCTACGACAGTCCGGACTCGCTGGGCAACCCGGTCCTGCGCGATCCGAGGTTCCGTCAGGCGATCAGCTGGGCGGTCGACAAGCAGAAGATCGTTGCCTTCGCCTACGGCGGCTATGCCACCGTCGGCCAGAGCATCATCACCCCCGACGTGCCCACGTATGCCTGGTCGCCGTCGCCGGAGGAGACCTTCGGCTTCGACCCCGACAAGGCCAGACAGATGCTCGACGCGGCGGGCTACAAGGACACGAACGGCGATGGGGTGCGCGAGTACAAGGGCAAGCCCATCGAGCTGCGCCTGTGGGCCCGCTCCGACGACGTCTCCAGCCAGAACAGCGGCAAGCTGGTCTCCGGCTGGTTCACCGACATCGGCCTCAAGATCAGCCTCCAGACGCTCGATTCGGGGGCGATCAGCGACGCCCTCTACAACTACAAGGGCACCACCTACGCGCCTGACTTCGACATCTACATCTGGGGCTGGGGCGAGTACGTGGACCCGGACTACATCCTCAACGTGTTCACGACCAGCCAGATCGAGGGCTGGAACGACCCGATCTGGTCAAACGCCGAGTACGACAAGCTCTACGACCAGCAGGCCCAGACCATCGACCCGGCGAAGCGCAAGCCGCTGGTCGACAGGATGCAGCAGATCTTCTATACCGAAGCGCCCTACATCCTGACCAACTACGAACAGCAGCTCGAGGCCTACAACACCACCAAGTGGGAAGGCTGGACGCGAGTGCCCGAGGGCAGCGGCCCGGTGGCGCTCATCAACGACAACATCGACACCTACCTGAACCTGCGGCCCAAGGTCGCCGCCGCGGACACGGGCGGCAGCAGCGGCAGCAACAGCCTGGTCTACTACGTGGTCATCGCCGTGGTCGTGGCGCTGGTGGCGGTCGTCGTCGTGCTTGTGCTGCGGCGCGGGCGCGGCAGGGCGCTGGAGGAGTAGGGCGCGCGACGGCCGGCCACGCGGCCATGAGGCCGCTCAGCCGGCCGTGACGGCGGCGCCCGCTGCCGCCGAGGCGGTGCACAGCCGTACGCAGCCCACGAGGGCCGCCGCCGCCTCGGCGAGAGCCTGCCGGCCGGCGACCAGGGCGCTCAGGTCGAGCACGTTGGCCGCCTCGCGGTGGCTCTGCACCCAGGAGTGCACGAGCAGCATCTCGTCGAGCATGGTCGCCGGCAAGGGCGGCGAGGGCGGAGCAGCCACGGTGAGCTCGGCGAGCAAGCCGCGCGCGGCGGCCTCACCGAAGGCCTCGCGGCCGACCACGCGCTCCACGGCGACGCGGCCGCCGCGCACGCCCCAGAGTGCGACCCAGCCGGCGCGCTTCGTGGGGTAGGCGATGACCACGTCGTCGCGCTGCGCGGCGCGCAGGCGGCGCACCGTGCGCAGGGCGCGCTCCAGCGCCTCACGCTGCGTCTGCAGGCGCGCCGCCTGCTCGAACGCCAGGGCCTGCACCAGGCCCGCCTGGCGCTCCTGCAGGCGCTCGTCCAGGTCTTCGCCGTGCCCCTCGAGGACGTGGCGCACGGCGGCGACCGCGGCCGCGTACTCGCCGTTGATGGGCCGGCTGCAGGGCGCCAGACAGGCGCCGGTGCCGGCCCGCGGGCAGGCGTGGCCCGCGCGGCCGTGGCCGCCGGTCAGGGCGGACTTCGCCGGCGCCGGCAGGTGGGCGCAGGTGCGCAGAGGGTAGACGCCGTTGAGGCCTTCGACGAGGCGCCGGGCCAGGCTGGCCTTGCGGAACGGCCCGGCGTAGTACGAGCCGTCGTCGCGCAGGTTGGGCGTGGCGTACAGGCGCGGGTAGTCGTCGGCGCTCAGCTTGACGTAGTGGTAGCTGGACACACGCGTGCCGTGCGAGTTGTACGGCGGCCGGTGCTTAGCGATAAGCCGCTGTTCGAGAAGCAGGGCACCGAACTCGGAGCCGGTCTCGACGACCTCGAAGCGGTCGAGCAGCTCGAGCGCCTGACGGGCGTGGTAGGCCTGGCGCTGCAGGAAATGGTCGCGCGTGCGGCGCCGCAGGTTCTCGGCTTTGCCGATGTAGAGTGCGGCGCCCCTGTCGTCGCGCATCACGTAGACGCCTGGCGTGGTGGGCAGCGTCTCGGTGAGTGAGATCTTGTGGTAGTTGCGGCGCGCCCCGGGTTCGCAGAAGCGCGCGACCTCCTCGAGGGTGGTCATGCCTTGCTCCTGCAGCCAGCTGAGGAACAGGAGCAGGAGTTCGGCGGTGGCCTGGGCATCCTGCAAAGCTCGGTGCACGGGCTTCACCCGAGTGTCGAAGCGGTAGCTGAGGGCCTTCAGCGAGCAGCGCTGCTGCGGGCACAGCTTGCGCGCCAGGCGCAGCGTATCGAGCGCCGGACGCGGGAAGGTGCGGCGCTGCAGGCGGCCCAGTTCGTAGTCGAGGAAGCCGAGGTCGAAGTGCGCGTTGTGGGCGACGAGCACGGAGTCCGCGGCGAAGCCCACGAAGCGTGGCAGCACCACATCGATCGGCGGCGCGTCGGCCACCGTGGCGTCGTCGATGCCGGTGATGCTGGTGATCATCTCGGGGATACGGATGCCGGGGTTGACCAGCGACGAGAAGGTGTCGACCTCGCGGCCGCCCTCCAGGCGCACGGCGCCGATCTCGGTGATCTTGGCGAACCCTGGGGTCGCGCCGGTGGTCTCGAGGTCGACCACGGTGAAGGCCACGTCGGCCAGGTCGCGCCGCTTGGCGCGCCACGTGGAGAGGCCGACGTGCACGTCGCTCTCCCACAAGAAACGTTCGTCGCCGCGCACGATGTCGGCGACCAGCTTGTGCATGAGCTCGGGAGGGCAGTTGGTGACGGGGAAGAGGTGCGGCCAGACCTCGCGGTAGTCGAGGGCTTCGCCCGCCTGCTCGAGCAGAGCGAAGAAGTCGTCGACCGTGGTGAAGGCAAGCTGCACGAGTCAATCGTAAACCCGCGCGGCGACAGATGCACGGACGGCCCGCGCCGCGCGCGACCCCGGCGTGATTCGTCGCCTGCGGCGGCGGGCATCCTGAGCACAGCGCGCCGCCGCCCGGCGGCCCCACTTCGTCGGAACGGAGCTGTGATGTCCACAACAGAGACCCGCGAGCCCGGGCTCGACTTCCAGGCCGGGCTCGACTGGATCAACGTCGCGCGGC
Organism: Actinomycetota bacterium; assembly: GCA_026392265.1. GTDB lineage: Bacteria > Actinomycetota > Thermoleophilia > UBA2241 > UBA2241 > CAIXSE01. The sequence continues at coordinate 3,250 of JAPLCL010000081.1, read as the reverse complement.
CGCTCAACCTGCGCGATCTACGCGGCAAGCTGGTGCTGCTCGACTTCTGGACCTACGGCTGAATCAACTGCATCCACGTACTCCCGCAGTTGCGGGAGCTGGAAGCGAGGTTCGCCGACGAGCTGGTCGTGATCGGCGTGCACAGCGGCAAGTTCCGCGCCGAGCGCGTGACCGCCAACATCGCCGCCGCCGCGCAGCGCCTGCGTATCGAGCACGCGATCGTCAACGATCGGCAGTTCCGCGTCTGGCGCGCCTACGGTGTCACCGCCTGGCCGACCGTCGTGCTGCTGGACCCGGCCGGGGGTATCGTGGGGGCCGTGCCCGGCGAGTTCCTGGCCGGCCAGCTCGTGCCGGTGATCGAGGGCTTGATCGCCGACTTCGAACGGGCAGACACGGTGGTTGGCGCGAGGCTGTCGCGCGGGCCGTGGCCGCTCAAGCTGCCGCCCGAGCCCGGCGGCCCGCTCGCCTTCCCCGGCAGGGTGCTGGCCGCGCGCGGCGACCGCCTGTTCGTCGCCGATAGTGGGCACGACCGCATCCTTGAGCTTCAGGTAGAGAGTGAGGGTAAGTCCCGGCGGGGCGTGCAGGCAAGGGTCGTCCGCGTCATCGGCTCCGGCCGCCGCGGCGCCGGCGACGGCAGCGCCGACCAGGCTTCGTTCGATCATCCGCAGGGGATGGCGCTGACGCCCGGCCGCCTCACGGGGGCGGGCCTGGTGCCCGCGACCGGCGCCGAGACCCTGCTCGTGGCCGACGCCGAGAACCACACGGTGCGCGCGGTCGCTCTGCCGGCGGGCGCGGTCACGACGATCGCCGGCACGGGCTCCCAGGCGCGGCGCGCCAACGAGGCCGGCGTCGGGCGCGGGGCGGCGCTCAGCTCGCCGTGGGACGTCGAGCTGCTTTCCGCCGCGCCTTGCGGAATCACTGGCGCGGGCGCCGCGGCTGCGGACGCGCTGGTCATCGCGATGGCCGGCGCGCATCAGCTCTGGCGCCTCGACCTCGTCACCGGCGCCGTCGAGCCATGGATCGGCACCGGCCGCGAGGACCTCAGCGACGGGCCGCCCTTTCGCTGCACGCTGGCACAGCCCATGGGGATGCGGCTCGTCGGGCGTCGCCTCTTCTTCGCCGACAGCGAGTCGAGTGCCGTGCGCTTCGCCGACCTCGACGGCCGCGACGGGCCGGAGGTCGAGACGCTCGTGGGCAAGGGTCTGTTCGAGTTCGGCGACGAGGACGGGCAGGGGGGGCACGTGCGGCTGCAGCATCCTTACGATCTCACGGCCGGGCCGGGTCCCGAGGGCACGGAGGTACTGTACGTGGCCGATACCTACAACGACAGGATCAAGGCAGTAGTCCCGGCGACGAGACGCAGCGACGCCTTCGTGGGGGGCGGAGAGCCCGGCCACGAGGACGGCGACGCAGGCGTGGCCCGCTTCTGGGGGCCGCAGGGCGTCGCCGTCGCCGACGGGCGGCTCTTCGTCGCCGACACCAACAACCATGCCGTGCGCGTCGTCGACCTCGTCGGCGCCACGCCCGTCGTGCGCACCCTCGAGATCGTCGGCTGAGGGCAGGCTGGGCCCCTCGTGCCCCGCCGTGGCCGCCGCCCGCCGCCGCGGACCTTGCCCCCGTCCACCGCGCGGAGGACAATCGACGCGCCGGATGTCATGAGCACGACCACGGGGGCTTCATGCCGTATTGCTCATCGTGTGGACGGCCGCTGACCGGAGAGGGCCGCTTCTGCGCGGCCTGCGGGGCGCCGCAGGCGGCCGCGCCGCCTTCAGAGATGCAGCACCCGGCACAGCGCCCGGCGCCGGTGCTGCCCGGTCAGGCCGTGCCGCCGCCGCCGGGAGTGCGCCGGCCGTTCCCCGGCTGGGCCGTCGCCCTCTTCGTGGTCATCGTGCTCAGTGTGATCGCCGCCTTTGCGGCCTTCGTCCTCCCGCTGTTCATCCTCGGCGGGATGGTGTCCACCATCGCGTCGATCGCCCCCGAGCCTCCGCGCGCCGCGCCGCCGACGCGTGGCCTACTTGCCCCTCGGCGCCCCCGTGGTCCCCTCGCGCTGCAGGCTCATCGTGAATGGGCGCCCGCAGGTCGCGCGGATCAGCTGGACGACGCTGTCGCCGGCTCAGCCCATCCTGATCTTCTCGTGGCGTGCGCCGTATCCACCGGGCGCCTACCGTTACCACGTCAAGGTGGTCGCGCGTGGAGGCAAGACGGCCGCGGCGGAGTGGACCTACGCGTACCGCTGAGGCGCGGCGCTTGCGCCGGCGCGGTCGCCCTAGCGCGCCCCGCCGGCGCTCCTCTCGTTACGCTCGGCAAAGGAGTGGGTAGGAGCTTCGCAGAGTCCTGTGGAACGTGCCTCTCAGGCTGCCGTCGCGCCGCTGTCGAGGCCCTGTGCAAGGAGTCACTCCGTGGATGTCGACAAGCTTCACAACGAGGTGCTGCGCGCCTTCAACGATTCATGCCTCATGGCGGCGCGGCAGCCATACCGGGGCCGCGGCTTCCGCCCGGCCGCCGACGCCTATTTCGAGGAAGACACGCGCGAGATCGTGGTGCGTTTCGAGCTCACCGGCCTGGCGATGGAGGACATCGAGCTGCTCGTCGACCGCCGCGAGCTCGTGGTCCGCGGCGAGCGCGCCTTCCCCACTCGTGAGGGGCGCGTGTATCAGCAGGTGGAGATGGACTATGGGACCTTCGAACGCCGCGTCCGCCTGATGGTCGACGTCGATCCCGACGTCACCACGGCCACCTACGAGGCCGGCGTGCTCGAGGTGAGGCTCACCCTCACCGAGCGAGACGCCGGCGCCCGCAAGATAGACATCCACACGGGGGGAGGCGACGAATGAGCGACCCTCAGGACATCCAGGTCGACGCGGCGCAGGAGATACCGGGCACGCTGCCGGTGCTGCCGCTGCGCGACACGGTGGTCTTCCCCGACACCATGATCCCGCTGACCATCGGTCAGGAGCGCTCCATCAAGCTCATCGACGACGTGCTCGCCGGCGACCGGCTGCTCACGCTCGTCACCAGCAAGGACGCCGAGATAGAGGTGCCGGGCCCCGAACTGCTGCACTCCGTCGGCACGGTGGGCCTCGCCCACAAGATGATCAAGCTGCCCGATGGCACCATGCGCATCCTCGTCCAGGGTCTGCAGCGCGTGCACGTCGACAAGTACGTGCAGGAGGAGCCGTACCTGGCCGCCGAGATCTCCAAGGTCGAGGACGTCGTCGACGAGAGCAAGGAGATCGACGCCCTGCGCGCC
>JAPLCL010000324.1 GCA_026392265.1 Actinomycetota bacterium | reverse complement strand
GAAGACGATCGAGGCGTCGCTGTCGGCGACGTCGTCGGTGACCTCCTCGCCGCGCATGGCCGGCAGGCAGTGCATGAACCGGGCGCCGGGCTTCGTGTGGCTCCAGAAGTCCTTGTTGACCTGGAACGGCTGGAACGCGGCTATGCGATCCTTGTACTCGTCCTCCTGGCCGGTCCACCACCAGCAGTCGGTGTAGATGAAATCGGCGCCGGCGATGGCTTCGAGCGGATCGTTGGTCAGCAGGAACGAGCCGCCGCTCTCGGCGGCGAAGCCGGCGGCCAGCTCGGCCAGCACGGGGGACATCACGTAGCCGGCGGCGTTGCCGATGCGCACGTTGAGACCGAGCTTGGTGAGCGTGGTCGAGAGGGAGTTACAGGGGTGGGCGGCGTCACCGACGTAGGCGAACGTGACGCCGGCCAGCGTGCCGGCGTGCTCGAGGATGGTGAACGCGTCGCTCATACTCTGGCACGGGTGACGGTCGTGGTCCATGCCGTTGATCACCGGGACCGTCGACCACGCGGCGAGCTCGTTCACGGTCTCGTTCAGCTTGCTACGGATCTCGATGGCGGAGTTGTACTGCGACAAGGTGCGCGCCGTATCGGCGATGCTCTCGCGGCCGGGCAGGTGGATCTCGCCGGGACGCAGATACAGAGCGTTACCACCGAGCTCGGCGAAGCCGTTCTCGAAACTGACGCGCGTGCGTGTGGAGGCTGCTTCAAAGATCATCGCCAGGTGCTGGCCGGGCAGGAACGGCGTGAGCGGGCGCTTCTTCCACAGCGCCTTGAGGTTCACGGCGAGCTTCAGCACGTCCTCGAGCTCCTCACGGGTGTAGTCGAGGTCGGTGAGAAAGTGGCGGCCGCGGAACTTCTTGAGGGCGGGGAGCGTGGTGTCCAAGGTGGTACCTCCTGCCGGGCGATCGGGCATTTGCACGGTGCGCGGCCGTCTGGAGAGACGATGACCCCGGCCGTGGCGGCCAGAGCGCCGCTGCCTGCCGACGGTGTTTGTCTGTCCGGACGGACAAATGTATGCTAGCAATCGCGCCATGCGATGACAAGCCTCCAGGAATGACCGGTTGGAAGGGTGTGACGTGAGCGCGATGGACGAGAAGCGCCTGAGCTTGGCCCGTGGCGAGGGGCTCCCCAAGCCCCTCCTTCTCGAGGACCCCATGGAGGCGCTGGCACCGACGGCTCGGCGCCTGCTGGCCGCCGCCCAGGGCTTACTGGCGAGCGGCGGCTTCGAGGCGCTGAAACTGTCGGCCATCGCCCGCGAGGCCGATGAGTCCAAGGCCAGCATCGGCTACCACTTCGGCAACAAGGCCGGGCTCGTCACGGCGCTCGTCGACTCGTTCGCCCACGACGCCAACCGCGGCCTCTTCGAGGACGCGGGCGCCTTGCCCTCAGGGGGGGAACGCATCCATGCGCTCATCGACGGCGAGAGCCGCATCGCCGCGGACGCCGAGTCCTACCAGTCGTTCTTCGATGTACTGCCCCACGCGTTGCGCGACGAGGACTTGCGCGAACGCGTCGCGGCGCTCTACGACGGGTATCGCGAGACCGTG
>JAPLCL010000317.1 GCA_026392265.1 Actinomycetota bacterium | reverse complement strand
CCTCGCCATGATCTCGCCGGGGGCGATGCCCGCCGCGAGGGCGCGCCGGGCCACCTCTTCGGCGGCGGCGCGGTCTGAACTGATGATCGCTTGGGCTGCTTCCTCGTAGATGTCGGCCATGCCTTGGACTCCTCCCAACGTTGTGCGGGCACAAGCCCGCTTGTTCTTCGTCGGTCCCTCGCGTGCGCGTGAGAAACCGGGGTCCACGCCGACCGGCATCTATTCATCGCCGGCGGTTGGTCGTATAGTCCGGTATGTGCTTCTCCACGATGGGTTTCGCCTCTTCGTGGCGCAGCACATCTCGTCGGGCGTTGCGGCGTGCGGCAGTGAAAGTAACACGTTCGCGCACGTTATCAAACAGACTCGCACTTGACGCGACGCCAGTCGAGCCTATGATGGGCTTTGAATCTGTTCGATTCTGCCGATTCGGGATTCACGTGGGGGGGCAGTGCTCGAACCACTCTCATCGCTGGAGGCTCGTCACATGGAGTCGCCCGCGCCGTGCGGACGCCCGCCTCTTCGGGCGCCGTTCTCGGCCTGCCACCCGGAGCACTGGATCACACGCGACACGGCAGCCGGTTCGCGACGCACACCCGGACCGCCCGCGCAGCCGCGGGGCCTCATGGAGCACCCCTCGGTGCTGAAAGGAGCGACACGACAGATGGAGGCACACATGAACGCAGCCCAAAGGAGGCCGATGTGACCGTGCGGCTCTTCTTCGCCACGGACGTGCACGGCTCGGAGGCCTGCTGGCGCAAGTTCATCAACTCCGGCAAGCACTACGAAGCAGACGTCCTCATCCTTGGTGGCGACATGACGGGCAAGGCAGTCGTCCCGATCATCGACAACGGCGGCGGCAAGTACACGTTCCACATGCAGGACATTCGCCACGATCTGGAGGGCGCGGACGTGCTGGCGCTCCAGCAGCGCGCGATCCGCGATCACGGCTATTACCCGGCGATCATGACTGCGGACGAGCGTGACGAATTCTCGAGCGACCCCGACAAGCTCGATGAGCTCTTCCATTCGCAGATGCGCCGCACCGTCGAGGAGTGGGTCGCCTGGGCCGACGAGCGTCTCGCCGGTACCGGTATGCGTTGCATCGTGTGCCCCGGCAACGACGACCGCCCCGACATCGACGAGTTGCTCGCCACGTCGTCGCAGCTCGAGCTCGGCGAGGGCAACGTGATCGACCTGCCCGAGGGCTATCAGCTTGCCTCCAGCGGCTGGACGAACCTCACGCCCTGGGACACGCCCCGCGAGGAAGACGAGCCGCTGCTCAAGGCGCGCATCGAGGGGATCGTCGCGCAGGCCACGGTGAGTCCTGAACGCCTCGTCCTCGGACTACACGCGCCGCCCTACGATACGCAGCTGGACGTGGCGCCGAAAATCGATTGGGAGTCGCTCACGATCCAAGGGCAGGACTCGGCCCACGTGGGCTCCACCGCCGTCAAGGAGGTGATCGAACAGGTCCAGCCGATCCTCTCGCTCCACGGGCACATCCACGAGAGTCGCGCCGCGGTGCGTATCGGGCGCACACTCGCCATCAACCCGGGGAGCTCGTACGTCGAGGGCACGCTCTCCGGGTGCATCATCGAACTCGACGGCAAGAAGAAGCTTAAGCGCTACAGGCTCACGATGGGGTGACCAAACCCTCGAGCCTGCTGTACGTGGGGGGACGGCGCTCATGATGAAGTCGTCCAGAACCGGTCTGCGTCAGGAGGTTGTGTTTATGGCGACGAAAGCGCCAGAACAAACGCTCTTCGTGCGAAAAGCCAGCGGTCTCGTCAAGGGATGGTCCAGCGGCGACGGCTTCCGCTACTCCTTCTTCTCGGTCAACTTGTTCCTCGCGATCTGGTCGATCTCATACGCCACCTTCATCCCGGGTGGCAGCCTGTTCTGGTCGATCGTCATCACCGCGATCTTCATCGTCCTCGAGATCCTCGTGTACGCGGGTCTCATCTCGGCGATGCCGCGCGCGGGTGGCGACTACGTGTGGATGACACGCATCTTCAACAGCGCGATCGGGTTCATCATCGCCGCTGTGGGCTGGTGGTTCATCCTCTGGCTCTGGACCCCTATCTACGCCGACATGGGCGTCCAGACCACGGTCAAGCCGATCTTCCGTATCCTCGGCCTCAACGGCGCGGCCGACTGGCTGGGCAGCCGCACGGGCATCTTCGTCGCGGCGCTGGTGGTCATCGCCATCGCCTCGATACTCGTGGCCGTGGGCATGAAGACCTACGCCAAGTTCCAGAAGTGGGCCATGTGGATCGGCCTCGCCGGCGTGGTCATCTGCGGCATCCTGCTGCTCGTCACCTCGGGCTCCTCGTTCAAAGAGAAGTTCAACGCCGCCGCCGAGAAGTACTACGGCGGCGACAATGGCACGCTCAATCTCCAGAAGTACGAGACCGACGAGTCCGGCTACTTCGTCTACGACGACACCGGTCTTGCCATCAAGACCGTGGAGGGCCAGACCTACCCCGACGCGTTCACGCAGCTCGAGGCGGTCGGTTCGGGTACAGGCATGCCGACGTCGACGTTCGCGGGCGGCCTGAGCTGGGCGACCTGGACACTCATCCCGTTCATGATGTTCTGTATGGCGTGGCCGAACTGGGGGGCGACCCTCTACGGTGAGGTCCGAGGGGCCAAGGACTTCCGCAAGAACATCTACCAGATGCTCGGCGGGCTCTTGGTGCCGACAGCTATCACGCTGGCCTTCCTGGGGTTGATGACCTGGAAGGTGGGCTACCAGGCGTTCATGGGCATGATGGCCTCGTGGTGGTACTACTCCACGGCGGGTACCAACATCTCCCCGATCGGCGGCGACTACATCTCGCCGACGGCGATGATCTCCTGGATCGTCCCCAACGCGGTGTTCCAGATCATCCTCATCGCCGCCATCTCGCTGTTGCTCTTCGGCTGGTTCGGGACGCTGTTCCTCTCGTCGACGCGCATGATCTTCGCGTCCGCTTTCGACCGCATCCTGCCTGAGGGCGCGGCAAGGGTGACCTCCGGCGGTGTGCCGGTCGTCGCCCTCGTGCTGATGACCATCCCGTCGATCATCATGGCGGCGCTCTACGCCTACACGCCCATCGATGCCGAGAAGGGCGTCACCATCGTCAAACTGTTCACCTACGACGCGACCGTCGGCATCCTGATCATGTTCCTGGGCTCCGCCCTGGCCTTCATGATCATGAAGTGGCGGGCCAAGAGCATCTGGGACAGCTCGTCGCTACCCAAGAGCGGCATCGCCGGCATCCCGTGGATGTCCATCATCGCCGCCATCTACTCCGCGTTCCTGGTGTTCAACCTCTACCTGTTCGTCAAGGACGCCCTCTACGGCGTGAACAACTCGAAGTCCGCCATCTTCATGGCGATCCTGTACGTGGCCGCGCTCCTGATCTGGATCATCGCCTGGGCGACGCGCAAGCGTCAGGGCATGGCCCTCGAGGCGGTGGCCAAGGAGATCCCGGTCGAGTAAGGACCGAAGCAAGGCACGACAGACCGGTCGCTTCGACGGTACCGGCGGCGGTCCGGCCTTGGGCCGGGCCGCCGCCGGGTTCTGTGAGACAGAGAGAACGACGCGAACAAAGGAGGCCGCGCATTCATGAAGATCTTGACGCGAATGGGCGACAGTTCCAACGTGGAGCTCACGCTGGACGAACTGCGGAGAGATTTTGAGGAGGGATCGGAGTACGCCGCCAAGAAGGCCAAGATCCCGGTCCTCACGGAGAACGAGGTCGACTACCTCGTGGACATGTTCGCCGCCCCCACGCGCATCTGGGGCTGCCAGCGCGGCAACGAAGTCGTG
>JAPLCL010000398.1 GCA_026392265.1 Actinomycetota bacterium | reverse complement strand
GTCGGGGTCGATGCCGGTGTCGGTGCGACCATAGGCTACGTAGAACGTGTACTCGGGGTCGATGGCCTTGCACTCGGCGATGCCCACGGTGTGAAAGCCGAGCTTCTCGAGGAACTGCTTGCCGACGTCGGCGGCCTTGATCGAGCACGCGATTGGGAGGGTGAAGGAGACCGGGAGGACTCCGTCATCACGAGTATCGCCGTACGGTCGTACTAGCATTAGTGCCCCCCTTCTGTGGCGGCGGCTTGGCCGCCGGGCGGCGGGCCGTCAGGCGCGCCGCTCATGCGGCCTTCGCGCAGCGCCGCGAAGAACGGGTTGAAGTAATCGGCGGCGACTGCGAAGACGCCCTCGCCGCCGCGCCCGCCCTTGGGGTCGCGCTTGACGTCGGCAAACATGCCGCGCGAGAGCGCCTCGAAGAGCCCGATCTCACGCACTTCTTCGAGCTGCTCGGCGGCCTTCTGCAACTGGTCATCGGCGCGCCGCTCGATCATCCCGCCGGGCTTGAACGTGACCTCGTCCGCGAGGTCGCGGCAGCTCTCGAACACGTACTTGGCGTTCTTGATGCTCAGGTAGCGGTCCTGCAGAAGCGGCGTGTGCAGGGCCTCGGTAAGCATGCCGAGTAGCATGATCTCCTGGCCGGTGAAGATGCCGGTGAAGTTGAACATGCCGTCGATGATGTGGCCGTGGAAGATGTCGCCGGGCATGTACTTGGTGGGCGGCATGTACTTCAGCGGATAGCCCGGGAAGAGCTGGCGGACCAGCTGCGCATCGGCGATCTGGTAGACGACCTGGTCGGGCTTCGCGGGATTGATCTCGAAGGCGTGCCCGAGGCCGATCTGCCAGGGCTCAAGATTGGCGCGCAGGGCGAAAGCCTGGTTGATGAAGTCGGAGCTGACGACTGTGAAGCCCTGTTCGAAGGCGTCGGCGGTGGTGAGGTAGTTGTCCTCGCCGGTGTTGATGATGATGCCGGCGCGGGCGTTGATCAGCCGCGAGAGGTACTGGTCGACGAACGTGCGCTTCATGTTGATGTTGCGGAAGATGATGCCGTACATGGAGTCGTTGAGCATCATGTCGAGACGCTCCAGCGCGCCCATTGTGGCGATCTCGGGCATGCAGAGGCCGCTGGCGTAGTTGCACAGGCGGATATAGCGGCCCAGCTCGGCGCCGACCTCGTCGAGGGCGGCGCGCATGAGGCGGAAGTTCTCCTGCGTGGCGTAGGTGCCGCCGAAACCCTCGGTGGTCTCGCCGTACGGCACATAGTCGAGCAGGCTCTGCGCCGTGGTGCGGATGACGGCGATCACGTCGGCGCCGGCGCGCGCGGCCGCCTTGGCCTGGGCGGCGTCCTCGTAGATGTTGCCGGTGGCGACGATCACATAAAGGTATGGCTTGACGGCCTCGCCGGTCTCGGCGACGAGCTCGTTGCGGCGCCGGCGGACGGCGTCGATGCGGCCGACGCCCTCGCGGGCGAGCTCCACGGCGCGTGCCTCTGCGGAGGCGCGCCGCTCCCCGGGCACCTCCGCCAGGGTCAGTTCGCCGGCGGCCACACCCTCGGCGGCCTGCTGGGCGCTCCTGCCGGTCCGCAGCATGAGGTCGACGAAGGGCCGCATGATGCCGCCCGGGAGCAGCTCACGCGCCTGCTCCACGACGACGTTGACCAGCGGCACGTCGATTTCGTTGACGCCGGCGATGCCGAGCAGGCGCAGCGTGGCGCGCTCGGTGGTGTCGGTCGTGTGTTCTTCGATGTGCTGCTGGATGTCGTCGGCAATGCCGTCGGCCGCCGCGCGGGCGCG
>JAPLCL010000111.1 GCA_026392265.1 Actinomycetota bacterium | reverse complement strand
GAGCGCATCCGGATCCTCGGCCACAAGGCCGACGCGGGTGTGTTCTCGTCCCATCGGCGTCTTGCCTCCGGGCGGCTTCGGCCACTCACGCACGGCGGCTTCCACCGCGTCCCGGCCGCCGCCGGCGAAGGCTTTCGCCAGCACGGCGGCCACCGCGGCGTCGGGGCTCGCGGCCGCGAACTCGGCCGCCGCCAGGGCGTAGCCGTTGCCGTTGAAGCTCAGCGAGACGCCGCCCCAGGCCTTGACGGCCGCGAGCGGTGGCGCGTCGGTGATCGAGTCGCCGACGTACATCACGCCGGCGCCCTCGACGCCCTCCGCGGCGACGATCTCCTCGAGGGCGGCGAGCTTCAGGCCGCCGCCCACGGGGCGGACGGCGGCCACCAGCGCGCCGCTGACGCGGCCACTCATCTGCCTCCAGAACAGATCGTCGAGCTGGGCGACCGTCACTGCGTCGGCGGGGGAGAGGTCGTCGGCGCTGGTGGCGCCGTTCGGGATCTCAATGACGCTGCGCTGCATCACGCGAGCGGCCTCATCGCGCAACCAGGCCTTCTCGTCCTCCGGTATCTGCCACGCGTCCAGGCTCAACTCCGTGCAACGCACGTTCGCCATCGGGAATCCGGACAGCCTGCACAGCGCCCTGAGGTACGGCGTGTAGGAGGTCGAGATGATGGAGGTGGGCAGAAGCGCGGCGAGCTCGGCCAGCAACTCAAGCGCCCCGGGCACCAGCAGCACGTTCTCGGCGCTGAAGGCCTCGAGAGCCTCGTCGCCGACCGCGAAGGCCTTGAGGAACGGCGGCAGCAGCCGCAGGGTGTCGCCGGCGTTGTAGCCGGGCCTGCGGACCACATCGGCGAGGAAATCGTCGTACCTGCTCAGTCGGGCGAAGAGCTCCGCGCCGTCCGGGATGAAGCGCGCGGCGACCTCCTGGGCGTTGTCGTTCTTGGTGAGCGGGCCTTCGCAGTCGGTGACGTAGATGCGGCGCGGCGCCAGGAGGGCGTCGGCCGCGTCGCCGGCTGCAGCCGCGGCCCCCTCCGCGCTCATCGCCGCGCGACCTCCGCTTCGACAGGCTCGCTGAGATCCAGCGGCAACCTCGTAGACTCCGCGAACACGGCCCCCGCCGCGGTGTTGAGCTTACCGTGCGCGAACAGGCAGAGCGTCTGGTACAGCAGGGGGATCTCACGGATCTCGCCGTGCCGGCGGATCGCCGCGAACAGCGGCTCGCCTTCGCCTTCGGCGGCGGCGATCTCAGCGACGCTCATGGTCTTGCGCTTCTCGCGGAACTGGGCCCAGAGGGGGGCCCACTCGTCACCTGTCAAGGGGAAGCGGAACGAGCTGACTACGGGGCCGCGGTCAAGCTGTGCGGTGGACAGGTGGACCATCGCGCCCGTCTCGGTGGCTTCCTCTTCGAGCAGCTGCCAGATGACCTCCTGCCACGTACCGGTGGGCCCGCCGGGGAGGGCCGGATGCAGGTTGAGGAGGGCGTACCGACGGCACATCGCCGGGCTCACGATGAGCATGTACCCGGCCATGACGAGGACGCCGAGCCGAGAGGGCACCAGCAGTTCCATCACGCCGCGGTGATACTCGTCGCGCCACGTGGTGCGGTCGACGCCGAGCTCCTGCGCCGCTTTCCAGCTCGCGGCGCTCGACAGCGCGATCAGCGGGAGGTCGAGGCGCTCCACGAGCTCGATGAAGCGATCGCTCTCGGCGGCCTCGCCCCGCTCCCGGTCGCAGAACACGGCGGCGATGTCGAGGGGCACATCGTCCTGCTGCGAGCGGGCCACGACGTCGGCGAGGAGATTGCACGCCGCCTGCTCGCGGCCGCTGGACAGCCAGCCGATCCTCATGCTCCGCCCCCGCGTGGCACGCCCAGGTCCCCGCCGCGCTCCTCCGCCAGCCGCGCCTGCCACGCGGCGGCGTCGGGGTACGTGCTACGCCCGACGCCGGAGATACCGCGGCTGGCGGCCCACGCGGCGAGGCGCCCGGCGCCCGCGAGTCCGACCTGCTCGATCATGCCGGCGAAGAAGCCGGCGGCGAAGAGGTCGCCGGCGCCGGTGACGTCGACGACCTCGGCGGGCAGCGGCGGTACGTAGAGGTCGACGCGCCGGCCGACGAGCCTGGCCCCGCGGCCGCCCATCTTGCAGATCACAAGGCTGACCCCTGCATTGAGCAGGAAGTCCAGGGACTCCGGGAGTGAAAGGCCGCAGAGCATCTCGAGCTCCTTCTCCGTGGCGAACAGGTAGGCGCAGCGGTGCAAGATCGGCAAGAAGCGCTTGACGCCCTTGCGGGCGTAGATCTCGCCGGGGTCGAAGGTGACCTCGGTCTCCGTGGGGAGCCGCTCGAGCAGCGTCAGCTGCGCCGCGAGCGGCCCGTCGCCGATGAAGCTGGTGAAGTGGGCGAAGCGGGCCTTCGGGGCGCGCCTGGGCAGATCGTCCGCGGCGAAGTCGTCGTTGGCGGCGGGCCACACGAGGTTGCGACGCTCGCCGTTCTCGTCGAGCAGCACGTACACGCGGCCGGTATCCCCCTCGCGCGCCACCAGGCGCGCCTCCGCCGGCGCCAGCTCGTTGAGGAGGTAGAGGCCGTCGTCGTCAGCGCCCACGCGACCGACCACGGTGGCCCGGTAGCCCAGGCGCGCGAGTGCGTGGGCCGTGTTGGCCGCCTGCCCGCCGCCGGAACGCGTCGGCTGGACGTGCGCGAGCGCTTCGTCGACGGCGCGGCGTACGTTGGCGTCCATGAGTTGCTCGCTGCCGGGCGGACCGAGCTCGTCCCACAGCGGGAAGGAGCGCGAAAGGCGGTAGACCAGATCGACGTTCAGGGCGCCGCAGCCGATGAGATCGAGCGACCTCACAGCCTGAGTTCGCCGCGGTAGCGCACGGCCGCGCCGTCTCCGCGCGGCTTCACCACGCCGACCACATGGGCCTCGAGACCGCCCTTCTTGACGACCGCGAGGTTCTTCTCGACGTGGGTCGGATCCATGGCCACGACCATGCCGAGCCCGCAGTTAAACGTGTTCAGCATCTCCGCCGGTCTGACGCCCAGCGAATGGAGCCAGCTGTACACCGGGCCGGCGGACCACGCCCCGAGGTCGATCTCGGCCGCCAGGCCTTCCGGTACGGCGCGCCCGACGTTGTCGGGGAAACCGCCGCCGGTGATGTGAGCGGCGGCGTGCACGCCGCCGGCGTGCCCCAGATCGTGGAGCACGGGGCTGTAGATGAGGGTGGGCGCCAGCAGGACTTCGCCGACTGAGGCCTTGGGGCCGGCATACATGCAGAAGGCGCCGCCCTCGCTGAGGACCTTGCTGTGCATGTCGATGGCATGCTCCTTGAGCAGATGACGCACGAGGCTGAAGCCGTTGGAGTGCAGACCGCTTGAGCAGAGTCCAACGAGCACGTCGCCGTCGGCGACGAGGTGTGGTCCCCACAGCTCGTCGCGCTCGGCGAGGCCCACGGCGAAGCCGGCCATGTCGAAATCGCCGTCCGGGAACTGCCCGGGGTGCTCGGCGGTCTCGCCGCCGAGCAGCACGCAGTGCGCCAGCTGGCAGCCCTCATCCACGCCGGCGACGATCTCGGCGACCTCTTCGGGGATGACCTTACCGACGACCAGGTAGTCGAGGAAGAAGAGCGGGACTGCGCCGCAGGCCGACACGTCGTTGACGCTCATGGCCACCAGATCGATACCGATGGTGCCGAGCATCCCCATGGTGCGGGCCAGCTCGATCTTGGTGCCCACGCCGTCGGTGCCGGCCACCATCACCGGGTCCTTGAGCTTCGGCAGCCGCATCGCCCCGCCGAAGCCGCCGAGCCCGCCGAGTACCAACGGGTGCTGCGTGCTCTTGAGCCGCTGCTTCATGAGGTCGACGGCGCGGTTGCCCGCTTCGACATCGACGCCCGCTTCCTTGTACGTGAACCCCTGGTCGTCGGCCATCGTACTCCCCCGTCGTTGTGCCGCTGCAAGTCTACGTCGCGCCTCGCCTCCGCCGCCAGCACTCCGCACGATCTTCGTTGAATCCTCAGCCGCGTGTCTGAGATACTGCACGTGACAAGCGTCGGTGCGGTCCACCGGCGGATGCCGCGAGGATCGGGGCGAACTGAGCCGCGCAGCCATTTCTGGCGGGATTCACAGGTCTCCGGGTCCGGCGCGACGGCACGTCGACGGTCCCGCGTCGGGGCGTCACTCGTCGGCCTGGCGCCGCCTGTCTGCGGCGCTGGCGTGCGCCGGTCTCCTCGCCTTGGCCATCCTCCCCGCGCCCGCCGTGGGCCTCCGGCGCGGCGGCACGACCGCGCCCGTGTACGACCGCACCTTCAAGTGCGATCGGCTCGAGCGGCTTGCAGAGCCCCCCGAGTTGGTCGTCCTTGGGGGCTCGAGGGCGCAGCGCTTCGAGCCCTCCCAGCTCGAACGCCTGACCGGCCTGCCGGCCTTCAACTTCTCGCTGCAGAACTCGCGTCCCGAGGATGCCTACGCGATCACCCGCTACCTCTTCTGGCGCGCCCCCGATATCAAGCTACGCTGCGTCTGGGCAGTGCAAGTCACGACGTTCGGCGACACGCCGCTGCATCCCGGGCTGCTGGCGGAGGAGCGTCTCTCGCAGTTCCTGCCCGATGACCTCGTGGCGGCCCAGCGCGCGGCGGGCGCCCACGTCGCCGCCCACGAGGTGCCATGGAGCGACGAATACAGCCCCAGGGGCGCCCTCTTCCGCAACGGGTACGATCGCGTCGAGGCGCGGGGCATCGGCTTCGACGAGGTCATGCGGACCTATCTCGGCAGGATGCTGCCGAAGGCAGGGGCGCCGTCCCCGCACGACAAAAGGCGCAGCAGGCACTACTTCGAGAAGACCCTTCGGCTCTTCAATCTGCACGGGGTGGAGCCCATCCTCGTCATCATGCCATATCACCCCGCGGCCCTTGCCGCCTTCCGCGCTGTGGGCTGGCAGGACAAGCTCGATGCTCTGAACGCCTATCTGTGGAGCCTGCGGGGCCGCTACGCCTTCCATCTGCTCGACTACACCGCGATCGCGTCATTCCGTGGAAGCGCCGACGGGTTCTACGATGGGGCTCACGTGAAGCGGCAGAACGCGCGCCGTATCGTCAGGCAGATCCTCAGCGACGTACCCGGCGCCTTTCGCTGACGCGGGCGCCACGCCGTGGCTGCGCGGCTCAGGACTCGCAGGCGGCTGCGGACGAGCCCTTCTCGAAGCGCATCTTGCACATCGCGTACTCCTCGGGCACGGCGATGGGGTAGTCGCCGTCGAAGCAGGCGCGGCAGAACTGGCTCTTGGGCAGGCCCGTGCTGTCCTGCAGACCCTCGAGCGTGAGGTAGTGCAGGCTGGTGGCGCCGACCTTGGCGCGGATCTCGTCGACGGTCTTGTTGGACGCGATGAGCTCGGCGCGCGTGGCCATGTCGATGCCGTAGTAGCAGGGGTACTGGATCGG
>JAPLCL010000369.1 GCA_026392265.1 Actinomycetota bacterium | reverse complement strand
ACCGGCAAGAGGATCCAGACCACATGACCACCGTACAGATCGTGGGCATCGCCGTTGCCGCGGCGGTAGTCCTTCTGCTCGTCATCGCGCTGCTCGTGACTCGGCGTCGGGGTTCCGCGAGAGAGGAGCCGCCGGCGACGGCGGCGCGCGGCTCGTTCCTCGACGACGCACCGCAGGACACACTCTCCACCCTGGGCAAGGCCGAGCAGCCCGTGGAAGATATCACCGTTGACCCCGGCGTGAATCGCCAAGGCCGGCCCGCAGACCACGACGCCGTGCCCACACCGCCGGTGGCCGCGGCGACGCAGGTGCCCGGGGGCGACGCGCTCGGCCTGGACTGGGGACCTTCGGGCGATGCCCATGCGTCCGCGGCGGCAGCGGCCGTCGCCGCCACGTCAGCGGCCAGTCCTGCGGACGACGAGACCACCGGTGAGCTGCCGGCCGTTCACACGTCCGCGGCCCCCACGACGACACCAAGCGCTTTCACGGAGAGCGACGCCGCTGCGGACGAACCGGAGCCCGCGCGGCCTGCTGAGGGCGGGTGGGCCACCTCGCAAGAGGCAGCCCCTGAGTCCGGCGCCGGCGGCCGCAGGGTGCCGCTCTCCGACATCATCGTCACGACGAGCAGCAAGATGGTCGACTTGCAGGACCCGGAGGTCCGCCACATGCTCACCGACCTGGTCAGAGACGAGATCGACCAGGCGACGCACTACCGGCAGCACGGCCAGAACATCGACGCGGTACTTCAGCTCACCGAGGCCGAGAAGATCTCGCGGGCGCTCGACATGCGCGAGTCGGCCGCGGCGATCAGGAAGATGATGGAGGACCTGCAGGGCCAGGTCTGAGCCGCCCCGTCAGTTGGTAAGGCTCTGCAAAGGGGCGGGAATGCGCCCCCCGCGCTCCACGAACGCATCGTTGACAGCGCTGCTCACGGCCATCACCGGCGCCGCCCCGAAAAGTCCGCCCAGCGTGACCCAGTCGCCGACCTTCTTGCCGTAGGCGGGGATGAGGCGCGCGCCGGTGGTCTTGGAGTTGATCATGCCGATGGCCATGACGTCGGCGATCACGCCGGCAAGGGCGTTGCGCGTGATATCGCCGGGCACGACGATCATGTCGAGGCCGAGCGAGCAGACCGCGGTCATGGCCTCGAGCTTCTCGATGCTGAGCACGCCGTCCGCCGCGGCCTTGGCCATGGCGGCGTCCTCGCTCACCGGGATGAAGGCGCCCGAAAGGCCGCCGGTGGACGACGTGGCCATGGTGCCGCCCTTCTTGACAGCATCGTTGAGCATCGCCAAGGCAGCCGTGGTGCCGGGGGCGCCCACCTGGCCCAGACCCATGCTCTCGAGGATCTCGGCGATCGAGTCGCCGATGACAGGGGTGGGCGCCAGCGAGAGATCGATGATGCCCATCTGCGCGCCCAGCATCTGCGAGGCCTCGCGGGCGACGAGCTCGCCCACCCGAGTGATCTTGAAGGCGGTGCGCTTGATGAGGTCGGCGAGCTCGATGAGCGAGGCCTCGGGATGGTTGGCGACGGCGCCCCGCACCACGCCGGGGCCGGAGATGGCCACGTTGACGCTGACCTCGGGTTCGCCGTGGCCGTGCAGGGCGCCGGCCATGAACGGGTTGTCCTCGGGCACGTTGCAGAAGACGACGATCTTGGCGCACCCGATGCAGTCCTCCGCGGCGGTCTTCTGAGAGACCGACTTGAGTACCTCCGCCATGCGCACCACGGCGTCCATGTTGATGCCGGCGCGCGTAGACGCCACATTGACGGACGAGCACACGCGCTGCGTGCCGCTGATCGCCTCGGGGATGGCCTCGATGAGGGCGCTGTCGGCGTGCGTGAACCCCTTCTGGACCATGCAGCTGAAGCCGCCCACGAAATCGATCCAGATCTCTTCGGCGGCGGCGTCGAGCGCGTGCGCCACCTCCACATAGGCGGCGGGGTCGTCGCTGCCCACCACGTGAGCGATCGGCGTCAACGAGACGCGCTTGTTGACGATAGGGATGCCGTACTTGTGCTCGATCTCAGCGGCCACCTCGACCAGCCGGCCGGCACGCTGCACGATCTTGGCGCGCACCCTCTCGGCGACCCTGCGCGGATCGCGCCCGGCGCAGTCGGTCAGCGAGATGCCCATCGTGACGGCGCGCACGTCGAGGTTCTCGGACCTGATCATACTGACGGTCTCGAGGATCTCCTGCTCGGTGATGAAGACCACGGGGCGGCTCCTGGAGGGG
>JAPLCL010000238.1 GCA_026392265.1 Actinomycetota bacterium | reverse complement strand
TCGCGGACGTGCTTCTCGGCCATCGTGCCGGGATTGATGCGGATGCCGGCCGCCCCGGCGGCGACGGCCGCCAGCGCCAGGCGCCAGTCGTAGTGGATGTCGGCGATGATGGGCACGGGCGCGTTGTGCGCCGCCAGCGCCGGAGCCTCGCGCACGAGCTGCGCGAGCGCCGGCGCCTCCTCGGCCGTGGGCAGGCTCACGCGCACCAGCTCGCAGCCCGCGGCCACGAGCGCGCGCACCTGCGCGAGCGTCGCCGCCGCGTCTCCTGTGTGCGTGCAGGTCATCGACTGCACCGTCACCGGCGCGCCGCCACCCACCGGGACAGCGCCGACCATGATCTGCCGGGCGCTAGTCATGCGACCGTTCCTGGTACCACGCCCAGGTCTTCTTGAGGCCGCCCGCGAGGGTCTCCCCCGCCACCCAGCCGAGCACCCACTCGGCGCGCCGCGCGTCGGCCCGCGACTCGCGGATGTCGCCAGAGCGCGCCTCCTCGAAGCGTCGTTCGATGGGGCCGCCCGCCAGCTCTTCCAGGCGGCCCAGGACGTCCAGCATGCTCGTGGGGGTACCAGAACCCACGTTGAGCGTCGCGACGCCGCTATGGGGCCTCTGGAGGGCTCTCACGAGAGCCTCGACTACGTCGCCCACGTAGACGAAGTCGCGCGTCTGACGCCCGTCGCCGTATACGGTCACGGGCGCGCCCGCGGACGCGGCCGCCATGAAGCGGCTGATCACGCCGGAGTACTCGGAGCCGGGGTCCTGCCGCGGTCCGTACACATTGAAGAAGCGCAGGCAGACGGCCGTGAGCTGACCGGCGTCGGCGGCGGCGGCGCACGTCTCTTCCGCCGCGAGCTTCGCCTCCGCGTAGGGGCTCAGCGGATGCGGCGCGGAGGCCTCGGCGACGGGCAGCCGCGCCGCGTCGCCGTACACCGCGCAGCTCGAGGCGAGCACGAAACGGGGGACGTCCGCGTCGATCGCCATGCGCACGGCGTTCACGGTGCCCCCGTGGGTGACGCTGCCGGTGCCCACGGGGTCGGCCAGCGACTGCGTGACTGACGCCACGGCGGCGAGATGGCACACTGCCGCGCAGCCGTCCACGGCGTCGCGCATCTTGACCTCGCTGCGCACGTCGCCGGCGATGAGCTGGAAGTGGCCGCCGTGCGCGGCGGCCAGCGCTTCGGCGCCGCGCAGGTTCTCCTTCTTGCCCGTACTGAAGTCGTCGAGCACGCGCACGTCGTGCCCCGCCGTGAGCAGGGCATCCACGAGATGCGAACCGATGAAACCGGCGCCGCCGGTGACGAGAATCAAGCCGCCCATGCGCCCATCTTACTTCTCTTGCGCTCCGGGGCTCCGACGCGGCGGCTCGCGCGCCTCACTGACTGACGCGCGCTGTCGGCGCCGGCCGCACGCGGCTCCGGCAGGACGCGTGCCGGGCGGGGTAGTGCGAAAAGGGCAGACAAGGATTGGCCGATTCCTTGTCTGCCCTTCAAGCACTACCCGGCTCGCCGTCTTGCGATCGGGCCATCAGACCACCTCCGGCACCGCCACACGCTACCCGCCGAAGAGCCGCTTCACGTCGTTGAACGTGAGGACGATGAACAGCATCACCAGCAGCACGGTGCCAAAGGCGATCATGCGCTCGAGCACCTTGGCGTTGAGGCGTCTGCCGCGCAGGCGCTCGACCACGTTGAGCGCGATGTGCCCGCCGTCGAACGGCAGGATCGGCAGCAGGTTCATGAGCCCGAGGTTGAAGCTCAGGAAAGCGAGCAGGATGGGGTACCAGCTCTGCTGCACCGCCTGCTTGCTCACGTTGATGATGCCCACAGGGCCCACGGCGCCGTCGGGCCCGGTGGCGCTGATCTTGCCGCTGATGAGCCACCAGAAGCCGGTGAAGGTACCGACGACGACGTCCTTGAAGCCGACCAGACCGAGCCCGACTGCGCGGACCGGCCCCGGCCGGTCGCGGGTCACGCCGGCGGCGACCCCCAGGTAGCCGTTGCCCGGGGACTGAGGGTTCTCGACGAGGGTGAGGGTGACGGTCTTCTCGGCGGCCGCGCCGGTGGTCCCGGCCGGCCGGTACGTGAGCTCGATCGCCTTGCCCATGTTGGCGCGGAAGTAGGCCGACGCCTGGTCCCAGGTGGTCCAGCGCTGCCCGTCGGCGCCGAGCAGCGTGTCGCCGGCGACCAGCCCAGCCTTGGCGGCCGGCGCATCCTTGA
>JAPLCL010000309.1 GCA_026392265.1 Actinomycetota bacterium | reverse complement strand
CGCTGCCGGCCCCTTCACCTCCGTCTTCGATTTCTGCGCCCGCGTCGACTCGCAGATGGCCAACAAGCGCGTCCTCGAGGCGCTCATCCGCGCCGGCGCCTTCGACAGCACCGGCGACCCGCGACGCGGCATGCTTGAGGCCTTGCCGACGGCGATGGCCGACGGCGAGCGCCGCCGCAAGGACGCGGCCCAGGGCCAGGGCGGTCTGTTTGACATGGGCGACGCCGCGGAGGGCGCCGCCCACGACCCACAGGTATCGCAGCGCGAGTTCGACCAGGCCACGCTGCTCCGGCAGGAAAAAGAGGCGCTGGGCCTGTACGTCTCCTCGCACCCGCTGACTGATCTGCGCGAGCAGCTGCGCGACGAGATCGAGGTGTCGGTGAGCGGGCTCGATGACGCCGTCGACGGCGGCATGCTCTGGACCGGCGGCATCGTCGCCAACGCGCAGAAGAAGGTCAGCAAGAACGGCGGCGTGTGGCTGGCGTTCCGGCTCGAGGACATCGACGGCGGCGTCGAGTGTCGCGCCTGGCCGGCGACCTACGAGCAGTACCGTGACCTGCTCGTCGAAGACGGCATCGTCAAGGTGAAGGGACGCGTGGAGCGCAAGTCCGAGGGCGAGACCACGCTGATCGCCATCGAGGTACTACCCTTCAGCGGCGTCAGCGAGTACCGCCCGCTCACGGTCACGATCGACGCCCGCAGGGTGCGGCCCAGCGTGCTCGACGACCTCAAACGTATCCTCGCCGACTTCCCCGGCCGGGTGCCGGTGGTGCTGCAGATGGTGCGCGACGACGAATGTGCCAAGCTGCGCGTCGGCGACGGATGGCGCGTCGAGCCCGTGGCCGGCCTGTACGCGGAGCTCAAAGCTCTGCTCGGCGAGAGCTGTGTCGGAGTCGGCTGAGGCCGGCTGCGTGGATCCGGGAGAGAGGTAGCCATGATCCCCGAAGGTATGCGCGACGTGCTCCCCCCCGAGACGGGTCAGCTGAGGGCCATTGAGGCCGCGCTCTGCCGCCGCTTCGAGGCCTACGGCTACGGCGAGGTGCGCACCCCGTGGCTGGAGTACGCCGAGACGCTCGAGACGGTGGAGGACGACACCCTGGAGGGCGGCTACAGGCTGCGCGATCAGCAGGGGCACGAGCTCATGGCGCGCACCGACTTGACGGTGCCGGTGGCGCGCCTGGCGGCCGCCCGCTTTCGCGACCGGCCGCTCCCCCTGCGCTTCTTCTACGTGGCGTCGTCCATCCGCCCCTGGGCGCCACAGCGCAGCCAGGACGGGGAGTTCATGCAGGCCGGCGCCGAGCTCCTCGGCGTGCGCTCGGCGGCGGCCGACGCAGAGAGCGTGATCGTGCTCTGCGACTGCCTCGCTGCGCTCGGGCTGCGCGACTTTCGGGTGGCTTTGGGCACGGTGGCCTTCTACACGGCGCTGGTCGACTCGCTGGGGCTCGACGACGACCGCGAGAAATTCCTCGAGGCGCTGGCCGACCGCGACTACCCGCTGCTCGAGAGCATCGCCGGCAACGCCGGCGTGGACCAGGATGCGCTCAAGGTGCTGTGGCGCACCCTGGAGCTCAGCGGCACCCGCGACGCGCTCAGCCAGGTGCGCAAGATGGCCAGCAGCGACGCCATGGACGCCGCCATCCGGCATCTCGTGAGCGTTCGTGACCTCGTCGAGGACGCCGGCTTCGAGGATGCAGTCACGCTCGATTTTGGCCTCTATCAGGACCTCACCTATGACAGCGGCGTCATCTTCGAGGCCTACGCCCCGGGCGTCGGCTTGCCCATCGCCTCCGGCGGGCGCTACGACGGCCTCGTGGAGCGCTTCGAGTGGGACATCTCCGGAGTAGGCTTCGCCATCGCCGTCAACCGGCTGCACGAGGCGCTCGAGGAGGCCGGCGCCGTGCCCTCCGGCTCCCCGGCCTGCATCGCCTTCGCCGGCGGACTCGACGAGCCGGCGCGGGCCATGGAGCTGCGCCGCGCCGGCTGGGCGGTCGCCGCACTTCCCGATGACGCGCCGGCGCCGCCGCTCCCGCGCCTGCATCGCAGCGGCGGCTCTTACGTCTTCGAGCCGGCCGACGGCGAGCCGGTCAGCGGTAGCTGGCGCGACGTCCTGCGTGCCCGGGGGATCATGTGAAGCTCGGCCTTGCCTGCGACGACGGGTTTCCGCCCGCGCCGGTGCTCGACCTTCTGGAACAGGCTGGCCTGCCCGTCGGCGCCCTCCGTTCCGTGGCCGGCCCGGCGCTGGTGGACAGCGGCGGCGCTACCTGGCTGCTGGCGCCGGGCGCCGACGTGCTCGAGGCCTGCGTCCGCGGAGCGCTTGACGCGGGGGTCGTCGGCAAGGACCTGCTGCTGGAGCTCGCGCCGCAGGTGCACGAGCTCCTCGATCTGGGGGTGTGCCGCGACGTCCTCGTGTACGCGACGCCCGAGCCGGGCGCCGCTGCCGTCCAACGCGGCCGGCCGCGTGTCGCCACGCGGTACCCGCTGGTGACGCGCCGCCACTTCGCCGCCACCGGGCGGCAGGTCGAGCTCGTGGCCTTCGATGCGGCGCCTCTGGCGCCCGGACTCGGCCTCGCCGACGGCGCCGTCGAGCTGCGCAGCCGGCTGGTCCTCGACGAGGGCATCGCCGGCGCCGGCGCTCCCGCGGGGCTCCGCGTGCGCGAGGAGATCGCCGCCTGCAGTGCCCGTCTCGTCGCCGGACGCGCCGCCCGCGCCCTCGGCGGCGAACGCCTGGCCGACCTTCTGGAACGCCTGAGGGCAGCCGTCGGGGAGAGTTGAGCTTCCGGCGGCCGATTCTCAAACGCACAGGCCTGTGGTAGAACTCGGGCCGTCGCCCGGCCCGACTCCAAGCCCAGTCAGGAGCTCAGCATGAAGATCCGCCGCGCAGAGGTCCATCGTGTCACCAGCGAGACCGATGTCGCCGTGACGCTCACGCTCGACGGCGCCGGCACCGCTGAGATCAGCACCGGCATCGGCTTTCTCGATCACATGCTCGAGCTCTTCGCCCACCACGGCGGCTTCGACCTGATGGTCGCCGCAAAGGGCGATCTCGAGGTCGACGGCCATCACACGGTCGAGGATATCGGGCTCGCCCTCGGCCAGGCGCTCAAAGACGCCGTCGGCGACAAGCGCGGCATCCGCCGCTACGGGTCCTTTCTGCTGCCCATGGACGAAGCGCTGGCCATGGTCGTGCTCGATCTCTCCGGACGTCCCTACTTCGTCCACGATCTCCAGCTTGCCGGGGTCCGCCTCGGCGACTTCGACGGCGATCTGGCGGCGCACTTCTTCCGCTCGCTGTCCACGCAGGCCGGCATGACGCTGCACGTGCGCCTGCTCGCCGGCAGCGACGCCCATCACATCGTGGAGGCCGTGTTCAAAGGCGTGGCTCGGGCGCTTGCCCAGGCGTGTGAGCGCCACGGGCGCGGCGACGCGGTGCCATCGACCAAGGGCACGCTCTGACGGCGCTGCCGCCCATGGCGACGCCGCGCATCGCCGTGGTCGATTACGGCATGGGCAACCTGGCCAGCGTGGCCAAGGCGCTCGAGCGCAGCGGCGCCGACGTGCGCGTCACCGAGAGTACCGCCGCGGTGCGCGACGCCGCGGCCGTGGTGCTCCCCGGCGTCGGGGCCTTTCGCGACGCGGCGGCGCGGCTCGAGCAGAGCGGCCTCGGGGTCGCCGTGCTCGAGCGTATCGCCGCCGGCACGCCGTTCCTGGGAGTGTGCCTCGGGCTCCAGCTCCTGTTCGAGAGCAGCGGGGAGGGTGGCCGCTGGCCCGGGCTCGGCGTCTTCGCCGGCACCGTCGAGCGCCTGCAGACCGGGCTCAAGGTGCCACACATCGGCTGGAACGAGCTCGAGTGGGCGCCGGCCGGGGCGGGCATGGCCCGCGCGCTGCCCGCGGCCGCCGCGGTCTACTTCGTGCACTCGTACGCAGCGCTGCCCGCCGACCCGACCATCGTCGCTGCCACGACTGACTACGGCGGGAGTGTCGTGGCGGCCGTCGCCCGCGATAGAGTATGGGCAATGCAGTTTCACCCCGAGAAGAGCTCCGTGGTGGGCCTGAGCCTGCTGGCCAACTTCGTGGAGCGCGCCAAGAAGGAGGTACGCGCCTCATGATCGTCTTCCCGGCCGTCGACATCCAGGGCGGTAAGGCCGTCCGCCTGCGGCGCGGCGACTTCGACGACGTCACCGTGTTCGGTGACGACCCGGTCGCCCTCGCGCGTCACTGGCAGGACCAAGGCGCCGAGGCCCTCCACGTCATCGACCTCGATGCCGCGCGCACCGGCGAGCTCTTGAACTTCGACATCCTGGAGCGCATCGTCAAGTCCCTCGACATCCCCGTGCAATACGGCGGCGGCATCCGCAGCGCCAGGAATCTTGCCTTGGTCGCGGGCATCGGTGTGCACTGGGTGGTCATGGGTACGGCGGCCGTGACGGCGCTGGACCTCCTCGACGACTCCCTCAAGTGGCTCGGCGAGCGCTTGGTCGTCGGGCTGGATGCCACTGACGGCATGGTGGCCACGCATGGCTGGCAGCAGCGCTCGCAGATGAGCGCCATCCACTTCTCCAGGATCCTCGCCGAACACGGTGTGAAGCGCGTGGTGTACACCGACACGGCCCGCGACGGCATGCTCGGCGGGCCCAATCTCATCGGCCTGCGCGACCTCGCCGAGGTCACTTCGCTGGAGCTCGTGCTCTCGGGCGGCATCGCGCTGCTCGACGACCTTCGGCGCCTCAAGAAGCTCGACCTGCCCCAGGTGGTCGGGGTGATCGTCGGGCGCGCCCTGTACGAGAAGGCGTTCACGCTCGCCGACGCGCTGGCCGTCTTCGCCGGCTGACCGCGCGAGACCAGCACACGCCCGTGCACATGAAGCGCATCATCCCGTGCCTGGACGTGCGTGATGGGCGCGTGGTCAAGGGAGTGAACTTCGTCGGGCTCCGCGACGCCGGCGATCCGGTCGAGCTTGCGGCGCGCTACGACGCCGAGGGCGCCGACGAGCTCGTCTTTCTCGACATCACGGCGTCGCACGAGCGCCGCCAGATCGTCACGGAGCTCGCGGCGCGCTGCGCCGAGGAGGTCTTCATCCCGTTCACCATCGGCGGCGGGCTGGGCAGCGTGGACGACGTGCGCCTGATCCTCGCCGCCGGCGCCGACAAGGTCACCATGAACACCGCCGCCGTCGAGGATCCCGAGCTGGTGCGGCGCTGCGCCGCGCGTTTCGGGGCGCAGTGCATCGTCGTCGCCATCGACGCCAAGCGCGTCACCGGGAGCGGGGAGGAGGGCCGGCCGCCGGCTTGGGAGGTCTACGTCCACGGCGGCCGCACCCCTACGGGCATCGACGCCCTGGCGTGGGCGGTGCGCGCCGCCGAGCTCGGCGCGGGGGAGTTCATGCTCACGAGCATGGACCGTGACGGCACGCGCGACGGCTACGATCTCGAGCTCACGCGCGCCGTGGCCCGCGCCGTCGACATCCCGGTGATCGCCTCGGGTGGCGTGGGGACCCTCCAGCACCTCGCCGACGGCCTCACCAGCGGCGAGGCGGACGCCGTGCTTGCCGCCAGCATCTTCCACTTCGGCACGTATTCGATCGCCGAGACCAAGGAGTACCTTGCGGCAAAGGGGATCCCGGTGCGCGTCGTGGCCGCGGCGCCGCCGGACGCCGGGCCGGGCACCGCGTGCGGCCCGGCCGCCGGGTGACGGCCGGCAACGCCGTGCGCCGCCCGGACGTCATCGATCTCGCCGTGCTCGGCGCGGACGCTGCGGTCGCCCTGGAAGACCGCCTCAGTGCCGCGCGCCTCGTCTGCTTCCCGACCGACACGGTGTACGGGATTGGCGGGGCGCTCACCGCGGCGGTCGCCGACGCTCTGGCGGCGGCCAAGGGCAGCGACCCCGGGAAGCCGCTGCAAGTCGTCTTCGCGACCGTCGGGGCGCTTGAGGCCGGCGTAGCGCTGGCGCCGGCCCTGCTCACCGCTTGCCGGCGCCTGCTGCCCGGGCCGGTGACGCTGCTGGTGCCCTACCCCGCCGGCTGGGACTTCCCTTCTCCGGGCGAGGCCGGCGAGGCCTTCGGCCGGCCGGCCGTGGCCACGCTCGGGGTGCGCGTGCCGGCGTGGCCGCCGCGGGCGCGCGCTCTCGCGGGTCTGCAGCGGCCGCTGGTCGCCTCCAGCGCCAACCTCAGCGGAGCGCCGCCGCCGGCGTCCCTGGACGCTGTCGATCCGTCTCTGCTTGAGCGCTGCGACCTGGCGCTGGACGCCGGCCCCGTGAGCGGCCTCGCTTCGTCGGTCGTGGACTTGAGTCACTACGCCGAGACCGGCCGCTGGCGTCTGCTGCGCGCCGGCGTGTGGGACGAGGCCGAGGTGGCCGCGAGACTGGCCGGCAGGCGGGAGGAGACACCGACACCATGAGGGCGCTGCCGTTCTACCACGTGGACGTGTTCACCGAGCGGCCGTTCGCCGGCTTGGTGCAGCCCGTGCTGATGGGGGAGCGGACCTCCGAGGACTGATAGAATCGGGTGTCTGAAGGGGGGCCGCGGCGCTGCGCCGGCGGCCCCCAGCCGTGACCGCAGGACCTACCGAACGGAAGGGAGCTTATCGTGAAGATCGCCGCAGGCGCCGATCACGGCGGGTATGCCATCAAAGAGGCCGTCGTGCGCGGTCTGCGCTCCCAGGGCCACGAGGTCATCGACGTAGGCACCGATTCGGCCCAGACGTCCGTGGACTACCCCACCTTCGCGCACAGGGTCGCGGCCCTCGTGGCGAACGGCGAGGTCGAGCGCGGTCTGCTCGTCTGCGGCACGGGTCTCGGCGTGTGCATGGCCGCCAACCGTCACCGCGGCGTACGCGCCGCCGACTGTCTCACGCCCCATCTCGCGGAGATGGCGCGTCGGCACAACGACGCCAACGTCCTGTGCCTCGGCGGCCGCCTTCTGAGCGAGGACGAAGCATGGGCCATCACGGAAGTCTGGTTGGCGACCCCGTTCGAAGGCGGTCGCCACAGCAAGCGCGTCGAGCTGATCGAGCTGCAGGAGGGCCCGGCGTGAGCCCAGTCGGCCGGGAGTGGCGCCGCGAGCCGCTCTATCACCTCGACCCTGAGCTCAACGAGCTGCTGCGCAGCGAGCTCATCCGCCAGCAGGAGACGCTCGAGCTCATCGCCAGCGAGAACTTCGCCAGTCGTGCCGTCCTTGAGGCCACGGGCTCGGTGCTGACCAACAAGTACGCGGAGGGCCTGCCCGGGGCGCGGTACTACGGTGGCTGCGAGATCGTCGACAAGGTCGAGCAGCTGGCCATCGATCGCTGCAAGGCCGTCTTCGGCGCCGAGCACGTCAACGTCCAGCCCCACTCGGGTTCCTCAGCCAATCTGGCCGCCCTGTTCGCCCTTCTCGACCCGGGCGACACGCTGCTGGCCATGGAACTGGCGCACGGCGGTCACCTTACGCACGGGCTCGACATCAACTACTCGGGGCGCACCTACGAAGTGGTCCAGTACCACGTCCGTCGCGACACCGAGACCATCGACTACGACGAAGTCAGAGAGCTTGCGCTCGCGCGCCGGCCCAAGCTCATCATCTGCGGCTACAGTTCGTACCCGCGGACCGTCGACTGGGCCGCCTTCCGCGCCATCGCCGACGAGTGCGGCGCGCTGCTGCTTGCCGATATCGCGCACATCGCCGGCCTCATCGCGGCCGACGTCCATCCGAATCCGGTGCCCTACTGCGACGTTGTCACGAGTACGACTCACAAGACGCTCACCGGCCCGCGCGCCGGACTCATCATGTGTCGCCAGGAGTACGCCAGGGCGATCGACCGGGCCGTCTTCCCCGGCATGCAGGGCGGGCCGCTGATGCACGTCATCGCCGCCAAGGCGGCCTGCCTCAAGATCGCCCAGAGCGAGCCGTTCCATCGTCTGCAGCGGCAGATCGTCGTCAACTGCGCAGCCCTCGCCGAGACGCTCGCCGACGGCGGCGTGCGTCTCGTCTCGGGGGGCACCGACGTGCACCTGGCGTTGCTCGACCTGCGCAGTACCGGCCTCACCGGGTTGCAGTGCCAGGATCTCCTCGAGAGCGTCGGCATCACCGCCAACCGCAATGTGGTGCCGTTCGAGGAAGGCTCGTTCAACGTCGCCAGCGGTCTGCGCGTCGGCTCTCCGGCGGTCACCACCCGCGGGTTCATGGAACCAGAGATGCGGCAGACCGGCGAGCTCATGCTCCGCGCCCTGGCGGCGCGCGGCAACGACGCCGCCCTGGCCGAGATCCACCGCGAGGTGCTCGACCTGCTCGAGCGCTTCCCGCTCTACGAGTTCCTTTGAGCGAGAGCGCCTCAGGCAGCTCCTGGTCGCCGAGTTCGCGGCCCAGCTGGGACGAGTACTTCCTCCAGCTGGCCCGCCAGGCGGCGACGCGCTCCACCTGCCTGCGCCGCCAGGTCGGCGCCGTGCTCGTGCGCGACAAGCGACTCCTCGCCACCGGCTACAACGGCGCCCCCCGGCACACGGCCCACTGTCTCGATGTGGGGTGCTTGCGCGAGCAGCTCGGCATCCCGTCCGGTGAGCGCCAGGAATTGTGCCGCGCCATCCACGCCGAGCAGAACGCCATCATCCAGGCCGCCGTACACGGCGTGGCCATCGAGGGCGCCGTGCTCTACACGACGCTCCATCCGTGCATCCTCTGCGCCAAGATGCTCATCAATTGCGGCGTCCGCGAGATCCACTACCTCGAGGGCTACCCGGACGAGCTCTCGAGAGAGATGCTCGCCGAGGCGGGCGTTGCCGTGCATCAGGAGACCCTCCCATAGACGGGCCTCTCCTCCTGGAGAGCCCCGTGCGTACGGCCGTGCTCGGCTTCCTGATCGCCGCCGTCATGGTGTACCTGCTCACCCCGCTGATGGGGCGGCTGGCCCACCGCACCGGCGCCGTCGACACGCCCAGCGACGATCGCCGCATGCACGTGCTGGCCACGCCTCTGCTCGGCGGGCTGGGCATGTACCTGGGCTGGATGATCCCGGTCATGGTCCTGGTCAAGGTGGACCGCCCGGTGTGGGGCATCATCGGCGGCGCCACCATCGTGGTGGCCGTGGGCCTTTTCGACGACCTCTACGAGCTCGAGCCGATCGTCAAGTTCATCGGCCAGCTGCTGGCTATCAGCGTGGCCATCTACTTCGACATCCGCATCAATCGCATGGGCGTGCCGTTCACCGACATCATGGTCCACTTCCCGATCGTGGTCTCGATCCTCGTCACCGCGTTCTGGATGGCGATGATCATCAACATGGTGAACTTCATCGACGGCCTCGACGGCCTTGCCGCGGGCGTCTGCGGCATCGCCGCGCTCACGTTCTGCGTCATCTCGCTGAGCACCGGCTTCCCGGCCGCGGGGGTGGTCGCCGCGGTGCTCGCCGGCGCGACGTTCGCCTTCCTGCGCTTCAACTTCTATCCGGCCAGCATCTTCATGGGCGATGCCGGCTCGATGCTGCTCGGCTTCGTGCTCGCCTGCCTCAGTGTGCAGAGCGTGATGAAGGGTACCGCGGCCATCGCCCTCCTGCTGCCGCTGCTGGTGCTCGGCGTGCCGTTCGTCGACCTGTCCCTCATCGTGTGGCGCCGCTGGCGGCGCGGCGTGCCTTTCTACTCGGCAGGGCAGGACCACGTGCACCACGATCTCGTCCTCGTGCACGGGTTCTCGCAGCGCAAGAGCGTCCTGCTGCTCTACAGCTGGTGCATCCTGCTCAGCGGTCTGGCGATCGCGGTGCAGCGCAACAGCCTGCCGGCCATGCTCGTCCTGGGCGTCGCCGCGGCCGTCGCCACCGCGTACATGGCCCAGCTGCTGAGCCGCTACCGCTCGCGGCGGCGCGGGCTGCCCGATCCGCTGGCCGCGGGCGTCGGCAACAACCCCGGTGGCGATGAGGACGCCGACGATGCCGCAAAAAGGTAAGATGGCTGCACGCGTCCAGGCGGCGTTCGCGCGAGCAGCCAGCGGACGCCGGGGGAGGCCCCGGTGTAGCCCGTGGAGCACGTTGAGGGCTACATATACAAAAGGTATATTGTGAACCCGCAGTCACCACATGAGGGGCGAGACGACGACAAGAAAGGCTCGTCCACGTCGGCCGAGTCGGTCGCTTTCCTGTTGCTGGGCGGCGTCGTCACCGGTCTCGGTGTCGGGGCCGGCATCGACTGGCTCGTCAAGACCTTTCCGCTGTTCACGGTAATCGGCGTGTTCGCCGGGTTCGCCTTGGCGTTGTACGCTATCTATCTGGAGACGAAATGAGCGCCCGAGGAGGAGAGTGCCCATCCACAAGCAGGCCATAGCACCCCTGGTCCTCGTGGCGGCGACCGTGGTCTGCGTCGCCGTCGCCGCGCTTGCCGGCCAGCCTGTGTGGGCGGCCGCTCTTGGCGCCGGCCTCGTGCTCGCGTACTGGGCGATCGAGGCTCTCACCTGGCGCCGCGCCCGCGATCGCCGCGGCTTGGCGCTGGGCCTCGCGGTCGGGGGCATGGCCGTGCGGCTGGCGGTGGCCCTTGGCGTGCTCGTGCTCGTCGGCGTCTTCGCGCGCGCAGCGTTCGCGACCACGGCACTGGCCTTTCTCGCCTGCTTCACGGTCTATCTCGGGGTGCGCTTCTTCATGTATGCGCCGCTCGCGCGCCCGGCCGGTCACCCGGAGGCGCAC
This sequence comes from Actinomycetota bacterium, assembly GCA_026392265.1. Lineage (GTDB taxonomy): Bacteria > Actinomycetota > Thermoleophilia > UBA2241 > UBA2241 > CAIXSE01. The sequence goes on along the minus strand of JAPLCL010000309.1, from coordinate 2,915 downwards.
TCGTGAAGCGTAAGATCTGGCTCTGGTTCTTCCTCGGCATCGTCGCTGTCGGGCTTCTCGCCTTCATCCCCGGCGGTATGAAGGAGGACTTCGCCGTCGCCGGCGAGTTCAACCTCGAACCCATCATCACGCTGCCGACCATCGGCCCCTTCGACCTCTCGATCAACAAGGCCGTCATCTACCTGTGGCTGGCGACCATCATCATCGTCATCGTGGCCATCGTCGTCTCGCGGAGCCTCAAGGTCACGCCGGGCCGTTTTCAGTACGCGGTCGAGGCGCTCTACGAGCTCGCCCGCGACGGCATCGTCGGCTCTGTCATGAAGAGCGGCAAAGCCGCCTGGTTCCCCTACGTGGGCGCGGTCTTCTTCTTCGTCCTCATCAACAACCTCCTGGGCCTGCTGCCGCTGCCCTTCGGTGAGCACCATCAGCCGTCTTTCTACGCCGCCACGGCCAACCTCTTCGTCACCGCGACCCTGGCCCTGTTCACCTTCGTGTTCACGCACTATGCCGGCATCCGCAAGAACGGCGCCGTGCGCTATTTCAGGAACTGGGCGCCTCCCAGCGCGCCGCCGGTGCTCAAGCAGGTGATCTTCGTGATCCACGCGGTCAGCGAGGTCTTTCGCCTCATCTCGCTGTCCGTGCGTCTCTTCGCCAACATGCTCGCCGGGCCTCTCCGCCGTGTACATCGGCGGCGCCCTCGACCAGGATCACTGACCGTGGCACAGCGGCGGTCCACTCACTTTCAGGAGGTCATCGTATGAACGACGCGGCTGCCAAACTGCTGGGCGCCGGCCTGGCCATGGGTCTCGGCGCCATCGGCCCGGGCGTGGGTCTCGGCATCATGATCGGCAAGGCGCTCGAGGCTATCGCCCGTCAGCCCGAGGTGTCGGGCGACGTGCGCACCAACATGTTCATCGGTATCGGCGTGACCGAGGCTGTGGCTCTCTACGCCTTCGTGGTCGCCCTCATCCTCATCTTCGTCGCGTGACACACCCGTTCCATCCGGGAGATCGGAGGACGTCGTGCTGAACACCGAGTGGGGTCTGATGGTGTGGACCCTGATCACGTTCGGTATCGCCGTGTTCATCCTCTGGAAGTTCGCCTTCGGGCCGCTGCAGAAGATCATCGATCAGCGGCGCGCCGGCATCCAGGAGAGCATGGACGTGGCCGAGGAGACACGCGCCGAGGCGCACCGCCTCCTCGACGAATACAAGGCCACGCTCGCCAAGGTGCGCACGGAGGCCGAGGAGATCCTCGAGCGCTCGCGCACCACCGGCGATCACGCCAAGGCCGAGATCATGGCAGAGGCCAAAGCCCAGTCAGAGCGCGTGCTCGCCCAGGCTCACGAGCAGATCGAGCGCGATACGCAGGCGGCGATCCGCGAGCTCAAAGGCCAGATCGCCGAGCTCACGGCGCTCGCCACCGAGAAAGTCGTGACCGGCGGTCTCAACGCCGCCGATCAGCAGCGCCTCATCGATGAAGCGCTCGCGGAATTGAACATCGATCAGCTGGGGATGGAGAACTAGCCTTGGCCGAGGAGAACGTCGCACGCGTGTATGCGCGAGCCCTTTTTGACGCGGCCCTGGAGGCCCACGCGGTCGAGCCGGTGGGCCGCGACCTGGGCGACTTCGTCGCCGCCCTCGCGGTCTCGGCGTCACTGCGCGACGTGCTCGCCGACCCGCAGATCGACACCTCCGCAAAGCAGCGGATCCTCGTCGAGATCACGCGGGGAGGCCAGCCGCTGGTGGCCAACACGCTCCAGCTCATGCTGGATCGCGGCCGTTTCGGCCTCGTCGCCGAGCTGCGCGAGGCCTACGAGGCGCTCGCCGTCACAGAGGCCGACCTCATCAAGGTCGAGGTGACCTCCGCCGTGGAGCTCACCGCGGCCGCCCGCGAGAAGATCGTCGCGCGGGTCGCGGCGGCCGCCGGCCGCCGCGTCGAGCTCGCGGCGCGGGTCGACCCGGGCATCATCGGCGGCCTCGTGCTGCGCGTCGGCGACGTGATCGTCGACGGCAGCGTGCAAGCCCGCATCCGCCAACTGCGTCGCCGGCTGGCTACCGCAGAACTGAGAGGTGACGTGCAGTGAAGCTGCGCCCCGAAGAGATCGCCGCGGTCCTTAAATCGCAGATCAAGAACTATCATGCAGAAGTAGAGGTCGACGAGGTCGGGACCGTCCTCGAGGTCGGCGACGGCATCGCCCGCATCTACGGCCTGCGCAATTGCCTGGCCATGGAGATGCTCGAGCTGCCTCACGGCGTCACCGGACTCGCCCTCAACCTCGAGGAAGAAAACGTGGGCGCCGTGCTGCTCGGCGAGGACACGCTGATCAAGGAAGGTGACCTGGTCAAGCGCACCGGCCGCGTGCTGCAGGTGCCGGTCGGCGAAGCTATGGTCGGGCGCGTGGTCGACCCGCTGGGACAGCCGCTCGACGACAAGGGCCCCATCGAGACCACCGCCTTCCGCCCGGTCGAGTTCAAGGCCCCGGGCGTGGTCGAGCGGCAGCCCGTCAAGGAGCCGCTCCAGACCGGCCTCAAGGCCATCGACTCGATGATCCCCATCGGCCGCGGCCAGCGCGAGCTCATCATCGGCGACCGCCAGACCGGCAAGTCGTCGATCATCGTCGACACGATCATCAACCAGAAGGGCCAGAACGAGATCTGCATCTACGTGGCCATCGGCCAGAAGGCCTCCACAGTGATGCAGGTCGTGCGCAAGCTCGAGGAATACGGCGCCATGGACTACTCGATCGTCGTGGCGGCCACCGCCTCGGCTTCGGCGCCCCTCAAGTTCCTGGAGCCCTATGCGGGCGCGGCCATGGGCGAGTATTTCCTCTACAGCGGCCGTCATGCCGTGTGCTTCTTCGACGACCTCTCCAAGCAGGCCGACGCCTACCGCCAGATGTCGCTGCTGTTGCG
>JAPLCL010000389.1 GCA_026392265.1 Actinomycetota bacterium | reverse complement strand
TTCACCGACTACGACGGCACCTGGGTGAGAGAGGAAGATGACACCATGGAGAGCCCGATCATCAGAGCCGTCACCTACACCACCGACGAAGCCCGGGTGACCGTGCGCGGCGTGCCCGACCAGCCCGGCGTCGCCGCCCAGGTCTTCGCCGCCCTCGCCGACGCCCACGTCAACGTCGACATGATCATCCAGAACTCCAGCGAAGAGGGCCACACCGACATCTCGTGCACCATCCCCGCCGAAGACAGCGCCGCTGCCGACCGCGCCCTGCAGACGGTGGTCGCGGCGCTCGGCGCCAAGGGCTTTTCGAGCAACGAGAGCATCGCCAAGGTGAGCGTCATCGGCGCCGGCATGCGCACCAGCCCCGGCGTCGCGGCGCTGATGTTCAAGACGCTCGCCGACCTGGGCATCAACCTCGACATGATCAGCACCTCGCCCATCAAGATCTCCGCGGTCATCGCGCGGGAGCGCTCCGACGAAGCAGTGCGCGCTCTGCACGACGTGTTCGAGCTCGACGAGGCCGCGATCCATCACGAGAAGGCCGACCGGAGCTCGTTCTGATGGCCGCCAAGAGCTACACCGTCGCCATCGTCGGGGCCACCGGCGTGGTGGGCGGCACCGTGCGCCGCGTCCTCGAGGAGCGCAGCTTCCCCGTCGGCGAGCTGCGCCTGCTGGCCAGCGCCCGCTCGGCGGGGCGGCGGCTGCCGTTCAAGGGGGCCGAGCTGAAAGTGCAGGAGCTCGGCCTGCGCTCGTTCGTCGGCGTCGACCTCGCTTTTTTTGCCGCCGGCGGCGCCGTGAGCAAACAGTACGTGCCGCAGGCCGTCGCCGCCGGTACCACGGCCATCGACAAGTCGAGCGTCTTCCGCATGGATCCCGGCGTGCCGCTGGTGGTGCCCGAGGTCAACGCCGATCACCTGGCGACGCACACGGGCATCATCGCCACGCCCAACTGCTCCACCATCCAGATGGTCGTGGCGCTCAAGCCCATCTACGACGAGGTCGGTATCAAGCGCGTCGTCGTGAGCACTTACCAGGCCGTGTCGGGCAGCGGCCAGGGCGGCATCGCCGCGCTGGACGCGCAGACCCGCCAGTGGGCCGCCGGCGAGCCCGTGGAGCCGCAGTTCTACCCGTACCAGATCGCTTTCAACGCGATCCCGCACATCGACAGCTTCCTGCCCGGCGGCGCCACCAAAGAAGAGCAGAAGATGGTCGACGAGACCACCAAGATCTTCGCCGACGCGGACCTCAGGGTGACGGCCACCTGCGTGCGCGTCCCCGTGTTCGGGGCGCACAGCGAAGCCCTCAACGTGGAGACCTGGAAGAAGATCACGGCCGGCGAGGCGCGCGAGCTGCTCGCCGGCTCCCCCGGCATCGTCGTCGTCGACGACCCGGCCGAGCTGCGGTACCCGCTGCCCCTCGACGCGGAGGGTAAGGACCCGGTGTACGTGGGCCGCATCCGCGAGGACGTCACCGTGAAGAACGGTCTCGATCTGTGGGTCGTGAGCGACAACCTGCGCAAGGGCGCGGCGCTCAACGCGGTGCAGATCGCCGAGGAGCTCGTGCGTCGCGGACTGCTGTGACGGGCCGTGGGTATACTCACGCCGTCATGACCCCAAGAAGGACTCTTCTTTGACCGACAGCACACCCTCCACAGACATTCTCGACGTCATCATCGTCGGCGCCGGCCCGGCCGGCCTCACGGCCGGCATCTACTGCAGCCGCGGCCGTCTGCGCACCGCCATCCTCGAGCGCAACATGGCCGGCGGCCAGATCGCGCTCACCGAGCTCGTCGAGAACTACCCCGGCTTCCCCGAGGGCATCTCGGGCTTCGACCTGTCGGAGAAGATGAAGGACCAAGCCGTGCAGTTCGGCGCCGAGCTGCGCGAGATCGAAGCGGTGACGGCGCTGCGCGCTGAGCCCGACGGCTGCTACAGCGTGGTCACCGACCGGGGCGCCCTGCGCGCCAGGTCGGTCATCCTCGCGCCGGGCGTCGAAGGCAGGCGCTCCGGCATCCCCGGCGAGGCCGAGTTCATCGGCCGCGGCGTGAGCTGGTGCGCCACCTGCGACGGCGCCCTGTACCGCGGCCGCACCGTGGCCGTGGTGGGCGGCGGCGATTCGGCCGTCGAGGAAGGCCTGTTTCTCACCAAGTTCGCCGACAAGGTCTACCTCGTGCACCGCCGCGACGAGCTGCGCGCCGCGCCCATCGCCCGGGAGCGCGCCTTCGCCAACCCCAAGATGGAGTTCGTCTGGGACTCAGTGCCCCGCAGGATCGACGGCGATCAGATGGTCGAGGCCCTCGAGGTCGAGAACGTGAAGACCCACGAGATGCGCACCTTGCCGGTCAACGGCGTGTTCATGTACATCGGGCAGCTGCCCAACACGACGTGGCTCAAAGACATCGTCGACCTCGACGAGCAAGGCTTCATCGTCACCGACGGGTACCTGCGCACCAAGCTCCCCGGCGTGTTCGCCTGCGGCGACGCGCACGCCAACCCGCTGAAGCAGATCGCCATGGCGATCGGCGAGGGCGCCCTGGCCGCTATCCAGGCGCAGCGTTATCTCGACGCCCTCGATAGCCCGGTGCCCGGCGCCGCGAGCGCGGCCGGCGGCAGCGCCGCGGCCGGCGGCAGCGCCGCCGCGCCGGCCTGACAACCGTTTCGTCTACCAGGAGGAACACGTGGACGCAGTCTCGCAGGACGACTTCGAAGCCGAGGTCATCAAGGCCCCCGGCAAGGTCATCGTCGATTTCTGGGCCGAGTGGTGCGGCCCATGCCGCATGATCGGCCCGGTGCTCGACGAGATGGCCGGCGATTACCCAGACGTCAAGTTCGTGAAGCTCAACGTCGACGAGGCCCCCGCCGTGGCGCAGCAGTTCGCGGTGATGAACATCCCCACGATCCTCGCCTTCGAAGGCGGCGAAG
>JAPLCL010000418.1 GCA_026392265.1 Actinomycetota bacterium | reverse complement strand
CTTCGCCGCCTGGTAGATGTCGTTGATCGCGCCCCAGTCGGCGGAGATCTCTGTGGTGCGGTTCACGTTGCGGGTCTGACGGATGCGCTCGTCCTCGGCGATGATCTTGCTCGCGTCCCAGCAGAGGTCGTTGAACCAGGTCTCGATGTACGCGCTCTCGACCGGTTTGCACTCCGGGAAGCCGGCGACCACGGCCGCGATACCCTCGGCCGTCGCCGTGGCGATACCGGCCGGCCCTTCGGCCATGAAGAGCAGGACGCAGTCGTCCGGCGCGGCGAAGTGGGAGAAGTGAAGGCCGGCGTCGCCGGGATCGTAGACCCGCGCCACCGACGGCTTGTAGCCGCTCACCATGACGGCGCGCAGAGCCTCGAAGCCCGTCTTCATGTCCTTGAGAGTCCAGCCGAGGAAGACGTTGTTCTCGGGGAAGTACGGGAAGAGCTTCACGGTCACTTCGGTGATGAAGCACAGGGCGCCCTCGTTGCCGATGACGACGTGACGGATGTCGGGGCCGGCCGCGCGGCGGGGGACGTTCTTGATGCGCGTGACCTGACCGCTGGGGAAGACCGCCTCGAGGCCCACGACCATGTCTTCTATGCCGCCGTACAGGGTCGAGAACTGGCCGATACTGCGTGTGGCCACGAGGCCGCCCATATGGGCGACGGGCTTCGACTGCGGGGAATGCCCGGTGGTGAGGCCGAGCTCCCGGACGCGGTCCTCGAGCACCTGCAGCGGCACGCCGCACTGCGCCGTCGCCTGCATGTTGTAGGCGTCGATGTTCACGATCTCGTTCATCGCCGAGCCGTCGATGATCACCGAGTCGGGCACGGCGCTCTCCAGGCCGCCCTCGGTCGCCGTGGCTCCCGTGCGCGGGATCACGTTGACGCCGTGCTCGTCGGCGAAGCGCAGGATCTCAACCACGTTCTTGGTGCTGCGCGCCATGACGATGGCGGCCGGCACGGGCATGGTGTGCGCGTCGAAGATGTTCTGCAGCTTACGGAAGTTGTCGACGCTGCTCTCGATGAGGATCTGCTCGTCGGTGATCACGTCGTCGGATCCGACGATGCGCTGCAGTCCCTCGACGATCGATTCTCTACTCAGTAGCATGCCGGCGTTCCTTTGCGTGTCCGTGGTTGGCCTGGGGGTCAGTGGAAGATAGAGAAGGATTGCTCGAGGATCGCGTCGGTGGCGTCGTGGATGGCCGTATACACCGTCTCGTTCATCCGTCTGTAGATGTCATGGTTCGCCGGGTCGGGGGCGAACGACTCGCGGCTCGTGGTCATGTTCCCGGCGGCGGTCTCCAGGTCGGGGTACGCCCCGGCGACCACGGCTGCGCAGATGGCGGACCCGAGGCTCGCCCCGCCGCTGCCCACGCTCCGCGACGCCGGGATCCCGAACACGTCCGCGAAGATGTGCATGAAGAGACGGCTGCCGGCGCCGCCGCCGGAGATCACGATCTCACCCAGGCTGATCCCGAGCTCCTCGCACATCGCGTCCGCGTTCTGCTTCATCGTCAGGGCGATCGCCTCGAGGATCGAGCGGTACACGTGGCCCCTGGTGTGCCGGGCATCGAACCCGATGATCTCGCCCTTGCGAAAGGGTTTGTCCGTCGGGGCGAGCCAGTCCAGGACCGTCATCAGGCCGTCGCTCCCGGCGGGGACCGTCTCGGCCTCGCGCTCGAGGTACTCCTCGCGCGAGGTGCTTTGCGCCGCCGCCGCCGCGGCGAGCTCCGGCCCCAGCAGGTCGAGAAACCAGCTGAGCGTCCACATCCCGCGGCGTACGCCGCCGCTCTCGTAGAGGTAGCGGTGTGGGACGCAGGCGAAGTTCGTCCAGAACTCCGCCGGCGTCTTGCGGTTCTCGTGGCCGTGCACCAT
>JAPLCL010000061.1 GCA_026392265.1 Actinomycetota bacterium | reverse complement strand
GGCCGCGCAAGGGCCTCATCGGGCCATGGGGTCACACCTTCCCTCACCTCGGGGTCCCGGGACCGGCGATCGGCTTTCTGCAGGAGTCCCTGCGCTGGTGGGACCACTGGCTCAAGGGCCGCGACACCGGCATCATGGATGAGCCCATGCTGCGCGTCTGGATGCAGGAGTCCACGGCGCCAAGCGGGCAGGTCGCCGACCGACCGGGTCGCTGGGTCGGCGAAGACCGCTGGCCGTCGCCGTGGATGGAGTCGCGAATCTGGCGCATGGATGCGGACGGCGTGCTGCGCGACGCCGCAGGCGCTTCGCGCCCCGACCCTGAGGCCGTCGCCGACCCCGAAGCGGCGGCCGCCCACGGGGCGGACGGCGGCGGCCGCCTGCGCATCCGCGGCTCCCAGCTGTGCGGTGTCGACGCCGGCGCCTGGTGCGCCGAGGGCCAGCCCAGCGACGCGGCCCCCGACCAAAGAGCGGCCGAGGGGCAATCGCTGTGCTTCACCTCGGCGCCGCTCGCGGAGAGGCTGGAGATCCTCGGCCATCCCGCGGTCGAGCTACGCTTCGCCGCCGACCGCCCCCTTGCCCTGGTCGCCGCGCGACTGGACGACGTGTCTCCGGACGGCGTCTCCACCTTGGTCACCCAGCAGGTCTTCAACCTGACACATCGTGACGGTCGCGAGCACCCCGAGACCCTTGAGCCCGGGCGCGAGTACACCGTCGCCGTGCGCCTCGACGCCATCGCCCACGCCTTCCCGGCCGGCCATCGCCTGCGGGTAGCCGTCTCCCCAACCTATTGGCCACTCGCCTGGCCGTCGCCCGAGCCGGTCGAGCTGACGCTGGCCGGCGGCGCCTGCCGCCTCGAGCTGCCGGTGAGGCCGCCGCGACCCGAGGACGCGACGCCGCCGCCCTTCGAGGCGCCGCTGGTGCCGCCGGGCCTCGGTGAGGTGACGGTCGGCGGCGGCCCCGGCGGCCGCCGCTACCTGCGCGACCTCGGCGATGGCAGCGTCTCGTGGACGTACCACTACGTGGACGGCGGCAACGTGGTACTGCCGAACGGATGGGAGAGCGAGGAGTGGAACACGGTGACGTACGATGTGCGGGAAGGCGAGCCGCTGTCCGCCGCGGTCCGCGTGCGCGTGGAGAGCGTGCTGCGCCGCGGCGACCAGGGCCGTTTTCACATCGTCACCCTGGGGCAGATGACCTGCGACGCGACGACGTTCTTCGTCGAGGACGAGGTACACGTCACCAAGGGCGAAGACGGCTCTGAGCGGGAGGTCTTCGCAAAGACGTGGCGTCACGAGGCGCCGCGGGACTTCGTCTGAAGCGCGGCGCGGCAGGGCGCGGAGCAGCGAGGAGGGACGCATGTACATCGGCGCGCACGTGAAGTCATCGGGTGGCGTCTGGAACGCCATCGCCAACGGCGTGAAGATCGGCTGCGAGGCGGTGCAGTTCTTCGCCGGCAGTCCGCGCACCTGGGCGCCGACGCTCTACAAAGACGGGGACGCGACGAAGTTCCGCGAGGCGTGCGCCGCGTCTCCCATCCGCTTCGCCGTCATCCACACGATCTTCCTGATCAACCTGGCGAGCGCCAAGGAGGACTTCTACGAGAAGTCGGTGACCTCGCTGCTGGGCGCCGTCGCTGCGGCGGACCAGCTCGGGGCCGACGCCATCGTCACCCACGTCGGCTCGCACCAGGGCGCGGGCTTCGGCGTCGGGCTCGCGCGCGTGCAGGCCGCCCTCCGGCGAGCCCTGGCCGAGAGCGAAGGCTCGCCGGTGCGCATCCTGCTCGAGAACACAGCCGGCGCCGGCGGCACCATGGGCGTCGACTTCGACGAGCTCGGCGCCATGATCCGCGCCGCCGACGAGCACCCACGATTGGGCCTCTGTCTCGACACCGCGCACGTCTTCGAAGCAGGGTTCGACCTGCGCACGGCCGCAGGTCTGGACGAGGCGCTGGCGCGCCTCGACGACGCCTGCGGCCTGGAGCGCCTGGTGATGCTGCATCTCAACGACTCCAAGACGCCCATCGGCTCGAATCGCGACCGCCACGAGAACATCGGCGACGGTGAGATCGGCAGCGAAGGCTTCCGGGCGATCGTCAACCACCCGGCCTTCGCCGCTGTACCCGGCATCCTCGAGGTACCGGGCTTCGACGGCGAGGGCCCGGACGCCCGCAACGTCCGAATCCTGCAGGAGCTGACGGAGGGACGAACATGAACGACCGCATCGTCTCGGTCGCGTCGACCACCGACATCGTTCTCGCCACGATGTGGCGCGAGCTCCTTGCCGCCGAGGGCATTCGTGCCGAGGTCGGCGGCAGCAACAGCGTCTACGTCATGATGCCCGGGATGGGCGCCATAGACGTGTTCGTCAGAGAAGCAGACGCCGTCCGCGCCCGCGAGCTCATCGATGAAGCCGAGGGCGAGCACCCGGACTCAACGGGAAGTTCAGATGCGCAGACGGCACCCTGACAGGACTCGGCGCGCCGCGGGTATACTGCAGGTGCGCCGCGCCGCGACGCCGCCGACCCGGACCGCGAGGTGAAGCCATGGAGCTCGTGCCCGTGACCACCGTCGGCGACGCAGGTCTCGCCAACCTCGTCAGAGGCGTTCTCGAGCAGGCCGGCATCGAAGCCGTGATCGGCGGGACCGGTACCGAGGACGTGTACCCCACGCCCATGGTGAACCCGTATCACATTCTGGTGCGCGAGGAGGACGCGGACCGCGCCCGCGAAGTGCTCGCGCAGTACGACGCCGCGCCGGACGACGGGGACGACGCTGAGTAGCCCGGCCGGTTCTGCTATCATACGCCTTCTTGCAGCACTTTTCCGGCCCCGCGGGGTTGCACTCACACGGGAGTGACGATGTTTGGACGCATGTTCGGCCACGGCAAGGACGAGCCAGACCAAGCAGTCTGCGCCGAGTGCGGTCGCACCCTCCTCGCCGGCGAATGGACCCAAAAAGTGGTCGACGCCGACGGTGAGGAGCTTCTCATCTGCTCGCTGTGCGGGCAGGCCCGCGCCCTGAGCGGCGAGGAGCCGGTGGCCGCCAGCCCCACGCCGGCCAACAACGGGCGCGTGCGCGAGTCGCGTGAGGATGTGCGGGGGCCGCAGCCCGAGCCGCGGGCCTCACGCACGGAGAGCGACACCTTCTGGAAGGCCCTCAAAGACAAGGACGCCGAGATCGAGCGCCTGAAGGCCCAGCTCGCGCGGGTCGAGGCGGAGATGCAGCAGCGCGCCGGCCGGCCGGCCGGCGCGCAGGGCGCGGCCTTGCCGGCCGAGCCGCTCATTCCATCCGCCACAGGCTCG
>JAPLCL010000272.1 GCA_026392265.1 Actinomycetota bacterium | reverse complement strand
GCACCCCCGGCGCCAGCCGCGTCAGAGTGGTGACTGCAGCCGTGTGCGGGATGAGGGACACCCGCAGACGGCTGCCCTCGACGGCCACGATCGTCAGGCTTACGCCGTCGAGCGCCACCGAGCCCTGCGCGACGCTCACGTCGCTCACGGCCTTCGGCGCCTCGAGCTGCACGACCAGCGCGTTGTCCTCGGGAGTGATCCGGACGACCGTGCCGACGCCGTCGATGTGTCCGCTCACCATATGGCCACCGAGCCGCGACTGCAGGGTGAGGGCACGCTCGAGGTTCAGGCGGTCGCCGGGTCGCCTGTCGGCGAGCGTCGTGCGCCGCACGGTCTCGGGCATCACGTCGGCGGTGAAGCCCCCGGGGCGCAGCGCCGTGATCGTGAGACAGACGCCGTCGGTAAGGATGCTCTCGCCGACGACCGCATCGTCGGTGACGATCGCGGCCGTGACATCGAGCACCGCGCTCTTCTCACCAACGCGGAGGCTGCGCAGCGTACCGACCTCTTCGACGATGCCGGTGAACACTCAGGCCTCGCCCTTCGTCAGGCTGCCGCTGAGCAGGAGGTCGTCGCACACGGACCGCCATTCCACATCATGCAGGCGCCAGGCATCGGCGACCGCACCGACGGCCGGCGCCGCGAACAGGTCGGGCGCCCCGCGCCCGACGATGAGCGGCGCCACGAACAGCAGCACGCGGTCGATCAGCCCTTCGGCCAGCAAGGCTCCGGCCAAAGTAGGACCGCCCTCGCAGAGGATGTCGAGGAGGCCACGTGCGGCGAGGGCGGCGAGGCCGGCGCGCAGGCCGTCCTCCCCCACCTCGATGAGCTCGGCGCCGCGCGCCTCGAGGATACGCCTGTCGGCGCCCTCGGCGCGCTCGGCAAGCACGATGGTGCGGGTCTCGTGCGCTGTGCCCAGCACCCTGGCGCCTGCGGGAAGGTCGCCGTGATGCGTGACGATCACGCGCACGGGATCGCGCCCCTCGCTGAGACGCACGGTGAGCTCGGGGTCGTCGCGACGCAGCGTGCCCGCACCGATCATCACCGCATCCGCTGTGGCACGCAGCTGATGCACGGCGCGGCGGCTGTCCAGGCAACTGATCCAGCGGGCGTCGCCGCCGGCCGCGGCCACCTTGCCGTCCAGCGTCACCGCGGCCTTGTAGGTCACCAGCGGCAGGCCGGTGGCATGGAACTTCAGGAAAGGCGCGTTCTGCTTGCGGGCACGCGCCCCCCAGCGCTCGTCCTGGACCTCCACCTCGACGCCGCCGTCCCGCAAGCGTGCGAGCCCGCGGCCGTCCACCAGCGGGTTGGGGTCGCCGAGGGCGACCACGGCCCGCCGGACCCCGGCCGCCACGAGCGCGTCCGCGCAGGGCGGCGTCTGACCCTGATGGCTGCAGGGCTCGAGCGTGCAATACAGTGTGGCGCCGGCGGCGCGCTCGCCGGCCTCAGAGAGAGCCATGACCTCGGCGTGCGGCTCTCCGGGGCCAAGGTGCCAGCCCCTGCCCACCGCTTCGCCGTCGCGCACGAGCACGGCGCCGACCAGCGGGTTGGGGTGTGCGCTGCCTCGGCCGCGTTCGGCCAGCGCGAAGGCTTCTTCCATGTACTGTTCGTCGTCCATACGCGCCGAGGCGTCGCAGCGTGCTTCTTTCATCCGGACTGTGACCGTCGGCCCAGGGATCTCACCTGGTCGGCCTCCGAAGAGGCTCGCGGGCTGTTACCGCCGGTGGGGAGTCTCACCCCGCCCTGAAGCAGCTTGATCGTGCCGCACGATTATACGGCCTCGCCGGCCGCCTGCGCCAGCGCTGCGTACTGCTCGCCGATGTCCTGGCCGCCGAAGACGCTCGAACCGGCCACGAGTAGGTTGGCGCCCGCCGCCACAAGAGCCCCGGCGTTGAGCACCGTGACGCCGCCGTCGAGCTCGAGCGCGACGGAGTCGGGGAAGAAGGCGCGGGCGCGCTCCACCTTGTCCAGCGAGGTCTCAATGAAGCGCTGTCCGCCGAAACCGGGGTTCACCGACATGATCTCCACGAGGTCGCAGTGCGCGCGCACCTCGGAGAGTGTCTCGATGGGCGTCGCCGGGTTGAGTGCGACCCCCGCGGCCGCCCCCGCCGGACGGAGCTGCATGAGCCCGCGGGGCA
>JAPLCL010000427.1 GCA_026392265.1 Actinomycetota bacterium | reverse complement strand
GGCGCGCCGCTCTACGGCTACGTCGCCGAAGGCTACTGGCAGGATATCGGTAGTCTGCCCCAGTACCTCACAGCCAACTGCGACCTCTTGGACGGCAAGGTCGAGGCCGGCATCCCCGGCATCGAACTGCAGCACCGCATCTTCGTCGGCGAGAGCATCAACCTCGACTCCATCGAGAACATCAGCGGGCCGGCCTACATCGGCAACTACGCCAAGATCGCCGACACGGCCAGCATCGGCAAGTACACCGTGCTCGGCAACAACGTGGTGGTCAAGGACCACGCCGAGACGCGCCACAGCGTGATCGGCTCCAACACGTACATCGGCGCCTCGGCCAAGGTGCTGGGCACGATCCTCGGCAAGAACTGCGACGTCAAGGCGGGCGCCACGCTCAGTGAAGGCGTGGCGGTCGGCGACGAATCGGTGATCGGCGAGCAGGCGTACATCGCTCCCGACGTCAAGATCTACCCGTTCAAATCGGTCGAGTCGGGGGCGCAGATCAACTCCAGCATCATCTGGGAGTCGCGCGGCAGCTCCCAGCTCTTCGGCAAGGACGGCATCGTCGGCCTCATCAACGTCGACATCACCGCCGAGCTGGCGCTGCGCGCCGCCATGGCCTACGGCACGGTGCTCAAGAAGGGCGCGCGCGTCACCACGAGCCGCGACGCCCACCCGGCGTCGCGGGTCATAAAGCGCGCCCTCATCTGCGGCCTCAGCTCCACTGGCGTCGTGGTCCGCGACCTGCGCGTCGCGAGCAGCGCCATCAACCGCTTCGAGGTCAAGAACGGCAGCTCCCAGGGCGGCCTGCACGTGCGCATCTCCAGCTGGGACCCGGAGATGATCCAGATCCAGGTCTTCGAGCCGCCCGGCGTCAATCTCGGAGAGCGGCGCCAGAAGGACATCGAGAAGTACTACGGACGCCAAGACTTCCGCCGCGCCTTCTACAGTGAGTTCGGCGAGCTGGAGTTCCCCGACAGGGCCATGGAGACCTACGTCCGTGGCCTCCTCAACGCCTGGGACGTGGAACGCATCCGCAGCCGTGCGTACCGCCTCGTGATTGACTACTCGTACTCGCCGGCGTCCCTCACGCTGCCCAACATCCTCGGCGATCTGGGCGCCGAGGTGCTCTCTATGCGCGCCTTCAACGATCAGCGCCACTCCAGCCTCGCGGCCGAGGAGCTGGGTGCCAACATCCAGGAAGTCCAGCGCCTGGTGCGCACCATGGAGGCCGACATGGGCATCATCATCGGCTCCGGCGCGGAGCGCATTTACATCGTCGACGAGCGTGGCCACGAGGTGCCGCTCGAGAAGGCGCTGCTGCTGTACGTCAAGCTCGTGGCCCAGCACGCGGGCAAGGGCGAGAAGATCGTGCTGCCGCTCACCGTCACGCGCCTCGCCGAGCAGCTCGCCGGCGAGTTCGGCGTCGAGGTGGAGCGCGCCAAGGTCTCTCTGCCGGCCTTGGCGCAGGCGTCGACCGCCGACGGCGTAGTCTTCGCCGGCTCGCTCGGGGGAGGCTACATCTTCCCCGAGTTCCTGCCGGCCTTCGACGCCGTCATGAGCCTCGGCAAGCTGCTCG
>JAPLCL010000248.1 GCA_026392265.1 Actinomycetota bacterium | reverse complement strand
GACGGTGACCTCGAGGTCGCGCAGCAGCCCGCCCTTGAGGTCGTAGATCCAGCCGTGCACGGCGAACTCCGCGCCGCGCTCCCAGGCCGCTTCGACGATCTCGGACGACGCGACCGCCTGCACCTGCGCGGCTACGTTGAGCTCGCAGAGCCGGTCCCAGCGCTCCTCCGCGGAGCCGAGCGCGTCAAGCTCCTCGCGGTGCTCGTCCGCGAGATTGCGCAGCGGCTGCAGCCAGAGCGCGACGGCGCCGGCCTGGTGACCCTCGAGCGCGGCGTGCACGCCGCCGCAGCGGTAGTGGCCGCAGACGATGATGTGCCGCACGCAGAGCGAGGAGACCGCGTACTCGATGACCGCCATCGCGTTCAGGTCGGTGACCGGCACGACGTTGGCCACATTGCGGTGCACGAAGAGCTCGCCGGGCGCCAGGCCGACGATCTCGTTGGCCGGGACCCGGCTGTCGGAGCAGCCGATCCAGAGCAGGTCGGGGCGCTGGATGCCGCAGAGCCGCGCGAAGAACCCGGGGTCGGCGGCGACGCTGTCGTCCGCCCAGGCGCGGTTCCGCGTGAAGAGATCGGCGAGGTACTTCATGGCGGGCTCCCGGTCATCGACGGCGGAAGCCTATCAGGAGCGCTCGCCCGGCGGCCCTAGCGAAGCGAGCACCTCGACGAGGCGGTCGTTCTGGTAGGGGTGCCGCGGGCCTACGCGCACGTGCTGGGGCAATCCTAACGGCGCGCTCATCGCCACGGGCCCCAAGCGAGAAGCGCCGCGAGGCAGGCCGCGCCGGCGATGGTCACGCCGCCGGCGACCCAGACATACCAGGCAGCGTCGCCGATGACGTCGGTGGTGAGCGGCCGCGTCGGCGTGCCCAGGGCGTAGGCGCCGGGCTTCTCAAGCTGCACGCCCAGGGCGCCTGCCATGGTGGCGATCGCCAGCGTCTTGTTGGGCCCATACTCCGGGCGGTGCTGCGTGCGCAGCGCCGCCCAGGCGGCCCGCGCCGCGCCGCGCAGTCCGGCGACCGTGACGATCAGTAGCGCCGCGATCCGCGTCGGCACCCAGTTGGCGACGTCGTCGGTGTGCGCCGCCGCTTTGCCCACGTACTCACGTTCATCGCGGTAGCCGATCATCGCGTCCATCGTGTTGATGGCGCGGTACGCGAGGGCGCCGGGCAAGCCGAACAGGGCGAAGTACAGAAGCGGCGAAACCACGCTGTCGGTGAGGTTCTCGGCCAAGGATTCCACAGTGGCCGAGACGATCAGCCGCGGCTCCAGGTCGGGCGAGCGGCTGACCAGCGCCGCGAGCCGGGCGCGCGCCGCATCCGTGTCGGTCTCGAGAGCGCGCTGCACATCGCGGCCGGCGCGCACCAGGCCGCGGAGCGAGAACGCTGTCTTCAACACCCAGGCGGCGATGGGGAGCGCCGCCCACCAGGGAAGGTAGCTGAGGCCAAGTGTCAGCAACAGGCCGGCGGCCGCAGCCAGGCCGGTCGTGACGACCACGATGAGGACGCCGTAGGCGAACTCGGCCCGCGGCCGCCCGTGTGGGCGGCGCCCCATGAGGGCGCTGATCACCCGGCCCATCCAGACGACGGGGTGCAGAGCGTTCGGCGGCTCGCCGATCGTCACGTCGAAGAGGCCGGCGAGGAGAACGGTGGCCAGCGCAAGGCGCCAGTCGTGGGGGACAAAGAACACCGCAGGGTCCAGGGAGAGACGTCAGCCGGCAGCCGGCTCGTCGCCCGGCTCCGACGGCACGTACACGGAGTCGCCCAACCCGGCCAGATGACTGGTGGCGTTGACGTAGCGGATGTTGACCCAGCCGCGGGAGAACTCGAGCAGCGAGACGCCGCCGTGGGTGGTGGACAACGTCCACCACTTCTCCGGCGGCACGCCGAGATAGTGGTTCAGGATCGCGCGAATGGGGCCGTCGTGAGCGACGATGCACGCGTTCTGGCCCGGATCGGTGACGTGGAAGCCGGTCGCCAGCGCGCTGGCGTCGGCGTTGGCGACGGCGTCGGTGCTCAGGTCGCCTTCCGGCCCGACGCCCCGCGCGACGAGGACGTCACGCACGGCTGCCAGCACACGCGTTTCGACGTGCGCCAGCGACTCGCCATCCGGCAACGCCGTGCCGTAGGGATCGTCGGCGAACGCGACCTTGAGCTCCTCGTCGGCCTCGAACTCCTCCCAGGAGCGACCCTCGTAGTCGCCGAGGTCGATCTCGCGGAGACGCGCATCGGGGACGACTCGGGCCTCCCAAGCCGCGGCGATGTGCTCGGCGGTCGCGAGGGCGCGCGGCAGATCGCTGCAGCGCACGGGCATTGGCCCGAAAGGCGCGAGGTGCGCAGCAGCCGCTCGCGCCTGCGCTTCGCCCAGCTCTGTGAGCGGATGGTCGCTCTGCCCCATCAGGGTGCCGCCGACGTTGCCGGTGGACTGGCCGTGGCGCACGAGGTAAAGCTTCACGAGCATGCCTCCTGGGCGGTCGCGCCCGTCATCCCGCCAGCTTCACGATCGCGCAGCCGACGACCAGCGCCGCCGCCTCAGCCAGTTCGATGCCCATGCCGTAGACGTCGCCGGTGAGGCCGCCGAGGCGCTTCGCCACCGCGGCCTGCACGAGCAGCGCCACGCCCATCGTGAGCACCGCGACGATGAGACTCGAATACCACGCGCCCGCGCCGTCGACCGCAACAGTGACAAACACCGCGGCCACCACTCCGGCGAGCAGAAGCCCGCCCGCCATCGCCACCGGACCAGTCGTGCGCTCGCGCGTGAACGCCTCGCCGGTGCCGGCCGCGCGCGCGTAGGGCCACGCGTACACGTCGAGGGCGGGCAGCGCGCGTGCCGCGCACCAGCCGGCGAGCAGAGGAGCGGCGGCATCGGCGCGCGCCAGCGCGCCCAGAGCCGCGACCTTTAGGACCAGGATGAGCACGGCGGCGACCACGCCCATGGCGCCGACGTTGCTGTCCTTCATGATCTCCAGCGCCCGTTCGCGCGGCGCGCCGCTCAGGATACCGTCGGCGGTGTCCATGAGGCCGTCCATGTGCAGCCCGCGAGTCACCGCCTCCAGCACCATCACGACCAGCACCGCGGCGACAAGGCTGGGGAGCAGCTCGAGCAGGCCCGCGTACACGGCCCAGGCCGCCGCGCCGAGCGCGAAGCCGACCAGCGGGTACCAGCCCATGCTGCGCCACAGGTCGGCGGAACTCACGTCGCCCTCGACCTTGAGTGGGACGCCGGTCAGGAAGGTGACCGCCAGTGTCAGTTGCCGCAGCATGGGCTCGTCAGCTCGCCGGTCCGCTGCGTACGGTGACCCGGACCCTGTCGCGGACTCCCGTCAACGGGTCAGCTCCGCGTCGGCGTCGCTGGGGTCGCCGGCGACGCCGGCGCTCTCGAAGGTCGCCATCTCGCTGAGGATGCGGGCGGCGGCCTCGATGATACTCATCGACAGGGCCGCCCCCGTGCCTTCGCCCAGCCGCATCTGCAGGTCGAAGAGCGGCACCAGGCCGAGCTCGTCGAGCACGACCTGGTGCCCGATCTCGATGCTCACGTGGCTCGGCAGGATGTAGTCCACACACTCGTGGCAGAGGCGCACGGCAGCCAGCGCCGCGGCGGCGCTGATGAAGCCATCCATGACGACCGGGATGCGATGCGCCGCGCCACCCAGGAACACGCCGGTCATGGCGGCGATCTCGAGGCCGCCGACCTTGGCCAGCACGTCGATGGCGTCGGCGGCGTCGGGCTGGTTCACGGCCAGCGCCTTCTCGATGACGGCCACCTTGGCCGGCAGCGCTGCGGCGCTGATGCCGGTGCCGCGCCCGGTGACCGTGGCGGCGGGCTCGCCGGTGAGCGCCGCGATCACGGCCGACGCGGCCGTGGTGTTGCCGATGCCCATCTCGCCGGTGGCGATGATGTCGAGGCCCTTGCCCAGCTCCTCCTCGACCAGCTCGATGCCGATCTCGATGGCGCGCACGGCCTGCTCGCGCGTCATCGCGGGCTCCTGCGCCATGTTGGCGGTGCCCATGCGGACCTTCTTCTGGCGTACGCCTTCGGCGGCGCTGAGGTCGGCATTGACGCCGACGTCCGTGACCAGTACGCGAGCGCCGACGTGGCGCCCGATGACGTTGATGGCGGCGCCGCCGGCGGCGAAGTTGAAGACCATGCCCGGCGTGACCTCGGCAGGGAAAGCGCTGACGCCCTCGGCGGTCACGCCGTGGTCGGCGGCCATCACGGCGATGGCCTTGCTCTCGATCACGGGCTGCGCCTTGCCCTGGATGCCGGCGAGCTGAATCGACAGCGTCTCGAGGCGGCCAAGGGCCTTCGGAGGCTTCGTGAGCTGCAGCTGCCGAGCTTCGGCGGCGCGCATGGCGTCCGCGTCGAGGGGCGTGATGGCGGCGATCGTGCGGGTGAGTAGGTCGGTCACTGGTCGGACTCCTTCAGGGGGGACTGGGTGAGCGGGGAAACGGCTAGAGCCGTGACATCGAGGGGAAAGCCGGCGACGAGAAAGTAGACACGGTCGGCGGCGGCGGCCAGGCGCTGGTTGGCCCAGCCGAGCTGGTCGCGGTAGAGACGGGCGAGCGGATACTCGGGGACGACCCCGAGCCCGACTTCGTTGGACACGGCGATCAAGGTGGCACCTGTCTCGGCGCGAGCCGCGAGAAGGCCGCCGACGCCGGCGGAGACGCGCGCCGAGGCGGCGCGCTCCTCGTCGGCCGGCAGAAGATCCTTGTCGTAGTTGAAGCCCTCATCGGGCGGCGCGCTGCCGCCGAAGGCACCGCCGGCGAACAGCAGGTTGGTGACCCAGAACGTGACACAGTCGAGGAGGAAGACGGGTGGGCCGGCCGAGCCGCCGGAGGCGGCGGAGCCGGACGTCGCTGCTGTCGAGGCGTGCTCGCGAACGGCCGCAGGCACCTCGAGCGGGCACTCCACCGTGGTCCAGGCGGCGGGCCGCGCGGCGCGATGCGCCGTGACCCGCGCCGTCATCTCGACGTCGTTGGTCTCGGAGGTGGCGAGGTAAGTCACGCGGCCGCCGTACGGCTCGGCCAGCTGCGCCGCGAGCCGCTCGGCAAAGGTGCTCTTGCCGCTGCGCGCGCCGCCGGTCACGAAGATGAATCGGTCTTGGGGTGTCACCGCAGCCCTCCCTCGAGGCGTTGTCGCGATGCTCCCTCAGCCACGGTGTCCTGGCTCGCGCTTCGCTCTACCGGCCGCGCCTTCCCGCCCTGAGGCAGTGGCATCGTTGCGGCTTTCGTCGGCGCCTACAGTTGCGGGGCAGCGCCGGCCTTGCACCGGCTTCCCAGCAGCTGAGAGATGACCCGCGAAGGCTACAGCCGCCGACGCTCGGGCGTCAAACGACGTCGGGCTGATCCTTGAGGAGCCGTTGCCATGTCTCGACGAGCTCGGCGGGCGACAACACAGGCACGCCGAGGCACAGCTCGACGGGGAAATGGACATGGTTGCCGGTGACCAGGCAGTTCGCTCCACCGGCAAGAGCGACCTCGAGGAACGGCGCGTCACCGGGGTCAGGCAGCGCTTGAGGCAAGGGGACGGAGGCAACGGCGTAGCCCTGCACGCGCAGGGCATCGAGCAGGGTCGCCAGATCGGCGGCGGCGAACCTGAACTTGGGACGCTGCAGGACCTCCCCGTACTCGCTGAGGATGCGGGCGTCGGTACATAGCGTGAGCGCGCCCGACGACACCATGCGGACGATCTCGCCCGGTGGTCCGAACGGCGACAGCAGCCCGGAAACGAGGACGTTCGTGTCGAGGACGATCCTCACCCGGCGCGCTGCCTGCGCACCGCCTCGATCTCGCGTTCGATCTCCGCCGCGGAGATGCGCTCGTGGCCGCGGATGGACGACCCGAGCTGAAGAGCCGCCACCGCCTCGATGGCTCGTGTCCGGCGAAAGGCCGCCAAGGACTCTTCGACGTTGCCCTCGTTGACCGCGGCGAGGATGGCGACCGGGCGCCCGTTGCTGGTGACGACCATCTCGCCCTCTTGGGGGAGATCCCGCCAAAGCTCGGCGGACTTGCCTCTCAGGTCGCGCACGCTGACGAATCGCACAATGCCTCCTCCAATCGTGTCACTAGTGTGCACACGACTGTCACTCAAGGTCAAGGCGGTAGGGCGGCAGCGCCGCGAGCGTCAAGGAGTCGCCGGCTGCGAGCCGCTCACCGTCAGCGTGTTGTGGGCGACGTTGGCCTGGTGGTTGCCGGCCGCGTCGACGGCGTAGACGGAGAAGCGGTAGGTGCCGCAGGGGAGAGTGCAGCGGAACGTCCACGTCTGCGGGACGCCGCTGGTCACCCAGCCGAACTGCCGTGACTTGACGAGCCGCCCGCGCGCGTCCCTGATCTTGACGGTCGGGCGCACCTCAACTGAGGCGTCCGACACCCGGAACCGCAGCGTGGCGGTGCCGCCGGCCCCCGCACTGGCGGCCTTCGGCGCGTGAGCCTCGGGCCCCACCACGTCGCCGTGGCCGGCGATCCAGTGTGCGCCGCCGTCGCTGGTCCGCAGAATCGTCTCACCGTCACCGACAGCCCACGCCGTCTGATCGTCGACCGCGCTCACCGCCGTGAGGTCGAAGGCGACTCCGCTCGCCTGGGGAGTCCACGTGGAGCCGTCGGCGGTGTGCAGTATGAGCCCGCCGTCGCCGACCGCCCAGCCGTGGGTGGCGTCGACCATCGTCACGTCGGCGAGCCGCTGCGGACCGCTCCATTGCGCTGACCAGGCACCGCCGAGGCCGCCATGCACCAGCATCCCGGCCTCGCCGGCAGGGTCGCCGCCGGCGGCCCATACCTCGCTGTCGCTCACGACGTCGATGCTGTAGAGCAGCGCCCTCGCGGCCGTGTACTGGCTCTCCCAATGCGCGCCGGCATCGCTCGTGTACTCGAGCCGCGCGTTGGGGTAGCGCTCGTCGTTGGCGGCCACCCAGCCGTGGCTCGCGTCGCTGAAGTCGAGCGCGAAGAGATCGTCGCGCGGAGCAGTGATGACCTTCTGCCAGCGTTTGCCGGCGTCGCTGCTGCGCAGCAGCGTACCGCCGGCGCCACACACCCATCCGTGCGTCGCGTCCGTGAAGTCCACGCCGAAGAGGTACTCCTGGGTCCCTGAGCGGCGCTGGGTCCAGGTGCGCCCGTCGGTGGCACTGCGCGCGATGACGCTGTCGTCCCAACCGGCGTCGCCGACCGCCCACAGGATCTCGCCGGGCGCCGGAGCGATGGCGGTGAACAGGTAGTTCGCCAGCGCCGCC
>JAPLCL010000407.1 GCA_026392265.1 Actinomycetota bacterium | reverse complement strand
TTCTGGCACGAGACCTTCTCGCGGCCGTGCGCGCTGCCAGGCCCGTCGCGGGTCGGTGACGCACGCTTGTCCGATGCCTCGGTCAACGAAGCCGACCTCGACGTTAGCCTCGTCCCGCGCCGACTCCTCGTCAGGCCGTCATGCCGGCTAACCCACGCGATCGGCCACGGGATGCACCCAGTGGAACTCGATGCAGTCGTCGATGACCGCGGGGATCCCTTGGTAGACCGACGGGTACTTGGGCGCCATCCCGAGGTCGTCCCACACGAGTCCCTTCTTGACCGTCAGGTTCACGTTCCATCCTCTGACGGCATCGGGAGTGTACAGCGACGGATAGCGACTCAGCCGGCGAATAGGGGTCAGCATCGAGGTCCCCAGCAGGGCCAGCAACTCGGGCGTGCCGATACTACGGAACCGTGGGTAGTACTTCTTGATCTCGGCGAAGAAGTCGTTCCAGTTCACCGGCAAGTCGTCGGCGACCGGGCTGACGCCCGTCCAGCCCGTCTCTGCGGCGGCGATGAGCAGCCGGGCGGCATCGTCGACATGCATGTGGGCGAAGAGGTTCTTGCCGCTTCCGGGAAAGAAGACCCTGCCCTGCCTGACCTGGGCGAACATCAGGTCACGGACGCCGTAGACGTGCGGAAGGCGCAGGACCGCGAGTTCGATACCGGCCTGGTCCGCGATCTGGGACAGCGCGCGCTCGGCCTCGATCTTCGCCCTGCCGTAGCCATGCCGCGTGAAGGCAGGGGTCCGCTGATCGACGGCGGCCTCCTGGCCCTGATACACGAGCAGGCTGCTCGCGTACACGAAGCGCCGCACACCAGCGGCAGCGCAGGCGCGCAGCAGTGCGACGGAGCCGTCGACGATCGTCGGACGCACCAGCTCGTACTCCTCGAAGATCGCCCTGGCCCCAAGGTGGATGACGGTATCCATGCCCTGGACGGCGCGCGCCAGGCTCTCCGGGCTCTCCAGGTCACCCTGCATGAGCTCCGCCCCCAGCGACGCGAGCAGTGCACCGCGGAGTGGCCGGCGCACGAGGAGCCTGGGCACAAGGCCCTTCTCGCTGAGCTGGCGAGCCACCTCGAGGCCGACAAAGCCGGTCGCGCCGGTGACAAGCACGCGGCCTCTATCGTTCGTCATGTTCTCGCCTCTCGATGTCGACGTTCAGGTGACTTCGTTCCTTACCTTGTGACGGCGCCGGCGACGTGGCTCAGGTTCGCTTGCGCATGAGGGCGAACGCCGCCAGAGCGATCCCGATGAACCCCACGACGATGCCGACGATGGCCATCGTGCGGGCGCTCGATACCTGGCTCTCCGTGGCCAGACGCGACAGCTCCGCGTCCATGCGCTGAGAGAGCTGCACGTTTGTGGGAGCCTTCACCGGGAACTGCGCGGCGGCGGGGTCTTCAACCGTGGAGAACGTCGTCGGCCCGCTGGTGAAGCTCTCGTCGACCTTCTGCGCGCCGATCGTGCCGGTGAAGTGGGTAGTCCCCCGGCGTGCCGAGGCCCTCTTCGGCGTCGAACTCGGGCGTGAGCGGGAACTCGGCCTGCTTGTCGGCGAAGACCACGGTGACCTTCAGAGTGTCGGTGAGGTCCAGGATCGGTTTGCCTGTGGCCTTGTCGTATAGCAGGAGCTGCACGCTGTTCTGCTGCCCCGTGTAGGTCGGCTCGCTGCCCCAACCCACGGTCATCATGTAGGCCCCGACGTCCTTGGTCGTGTGGGCGGCGGCCGGCGCGGCCATGGTGACAAGCGCGAGGCACAAGGCGACCGCCACGAGTGCGGCTGATGTCGAGATACGCTTCATCGGTGGCTCCTCCCGGACGAAGTGCGGCTCCCGTCCCCGGGGCCTGTACTGTCCTGCCCGCGCCGGAACGCGACCAAACGGGGCGACACCGCCGGTCAGCCTCCGCCCGCCGCCGTGACGTCCAGCTCAAGCGGTACGGTGACGCCGCCAGCGGCGTCCTGGACCACCACGTCGAAGTGCCAGCGGCCGACCACCGAGAGCTGCAGGCCGGCGCCATGCCACGAACCGTGGGGCGCCTTCCCGAGCGGCAGCGTCGACGCGTTCAGTGAGGGCTTGCTTGGCAACGAGAAGGCGAGGTTCACGGCGCTCACGGAAGTCAGGGGCTGGCCACTGTCGTAGCCGTCGATGATCAGCGAGTACGCGTTCTGCCCGACTGCGGCAGGAGACACCGTTAGATGGGCGCGGACCGTGGTGGCGTAGTCGCTGCCGGACACCGTCGTGCCCGCCG
>JAPLCL010000425.1 GCA_026392265.1 Actinomycetota bacterium | reverse complement strand
GGAATACCCGACGGAGAGAGACGTCAGCAAGGAAGAGCCGCGTGTAGGCGTCTTCGTGTGCCACTGCGGCAGCAACATCGCCGGAGTCATCGACGTCGAGAACGTCGCCGAGTACGCGCAGACCCTGCCCGGTGTGGAATACGCCACGGACACCATGTACACGTGTTCCAGCGACAGCCTCTCGCTGATCCGCGAGAAGATCGAGGAGCACCAGCTCAACCGCGTGGTGGTGGCAAGCTGCACGCCGCGTACCCACGAGCCCATCTTCCAGGACACCCTGCGCGAGGCCGGGCTCAACCCGTTCCTCTTCGAGATGGCCAACATCCGCGACCAGGCGAGCTGGGTGCACAACCTCGAGCACGCCAAGGCCACGGACAAGGCACGCGACCTGGTGCGCATGTCGGTGGCCCGCGCCCGCCTGCTCGAGCCGCTGTTCAAGATCGACGTGCCGCTCACGCACACGGCAGTGGTCATCGGCGGCGGCGTCGCCGGCATGACCGCCGCGGGCGCGCTCGGCGACATGGGCCACGAGGTGCACCTCATCGAACGCAGCGACAAGCTGGGCGGCCTCGTGCTCGAGCTCGGCGACACCATCAAGGGCAACGACCCGACGGCGCTCGTCAAGCAGCTCGAGCACGATCTCGTCGACAACCCCAACGTCAAGATCCACCTTGAGGCCGAGCTCGCCGACTTCCACGGCTTCATCGGCAACTTCTCGGGCGTCATCCAGGACAAGGGCGGCAAGCGCACGCCCATCGATCACGGCGTGGTCGTGGTGGCCACGGGCTCGCGCGAGGACCGTCCCGAGCTCTACGGCCTCGGCGAGAGCCCGAAGGTCATCACGGGGCTCGACCTGGAGCACCTGCTCAAGGACGACGATCCGGCCCTCAAGGACGTCAAGTCGGTGGGTTTCGTGCTCTGCGCCGGCTCGCTCGACGAAACGCACCCCTACTGCTCGCGCACCTGCTGCCAGCAGAGCATCAAGAACGCCATCCGCCTCAAGGAGCAGGACCCGCGCCGGCCGGTGTACGTCTGGTTCAAGGAGATCCGCACCTTCGGCTTCCTCGAGGAGTACTACACCAAGGCGCGTGAGCTCGGCGTCATCTTCACGCGTTACGACAACGACAGCCTGCCGCAGGTGAGCGCCAACGGCTCCGTCTCGATCGCCTACCGCGACCCGTACCTGCGGCGCGACGTCCAGATGCCGCTCGACCTGCTCGTGCTGGCCACGCCTTCGATCGCCGCCGACGGCAGCAGCGAGCTCAGCAAGATGCTCAAGGTGCCGCTGCAGAGCGACGGTTTCTACCTCGAGGCGCACGTCAAGCTGCGCCCCGTCGACTTCGGCAGCGAGGGCATCTTCCTCTGCGGCTCCGCGCACTACCCCAAGGGCATCGAAGAGGCCATCAGCCAGGGGTACGCCGCCGCGGGACGGGCGGCCGGCATTCTGGCCAAGCCCGTCATCAAGGCCGGTGGCGTGGTGGCCGAGGTCGACGAGGAGAAATGCGCAGCCTGCCTCACGTGCGTGCGCATCTGCCCCTACGAGGTCCCCATCATCGACATGGAGACCAAGAAGGCCAAGATCGAAGCGGCCGCCTGCCAGGGCTGCGGGGTGTGCGTCAGCGAGTGCCCCGTGAAGGCCATCACTCTGCACCACTACACCGACGCGCAGATCTTCGCCAAAGAAGAGGCGCTCTTCATGGAGGTGAGCTGAGATGGAGGGCACGTTCGAGCCCGAGATCATCGTGTTCGCCTGTCACTACTGCGCCTATGCGGCCGCCGACCTGGCGGGCAGCATGCGCCTGCAGTACCCCAGCAACATCCGTATGATCAAGCTGCCGTGCACCGGCAAGCTCGAGGTCATCCATCTGCTCAGGGCCATCGAAGCCGGCGCCGACGGCGTGTATGCCGCCGGCTGCCTCGAGGGCGAGTGCCACTACCTCAAGGGCAACCTCTGGGCACGCAAACGCGTCAATCACGTCAAGGACCTTCTCGCCGAGATGGGCATCGAGCCCGAGCGCGTCGAGATGTACAACATGTCGTCGGCCGAGGGCGCCAAGTTCGCGGCCGCGGCCACCGAGTTCACGCAGCGCATCAAGGAGCTCGGACCCAACCCCGTCAAACGTGAAGGCGTGAGCCCGCACGCCGCCGCCCGCGAAGCGCTCGGCGGCGTGGCCATGCCCGATGAACCTCTAGCGTCTGCCGCGGCCATCGTTGAGGAAGGACACGCAGAATGATCACCGCCGAACGTAAACCCCTCGACGAGATCCTGGAGCTCGTCGGCGACAAGAAGAAGATCCTCGTCGCAGGCTGCGACACCTGCGTCGCCATCTGCCTCACCGGCGGCGAAAAAGAGGCCGAGATCCTGGCCAGCGAGCTGCGCATCCTCGCCGAGAAGGACGGCCGTGCTGTGGAGGTCGAGCACACGGCCGCCATCCGCCAGTGCGAGTGGGAGTACCTCGACATGATCGCCGACAAGGTCGCGGCCGCCGACGTCGTGCTCAGCATGGCCTGCGGCATCGGCATCCAGAGCCTGGCCGAGAAGTTCGCCCCCAAGCTCGTCATGCCGGCGGTCAACACCAACATGCTCGGCATGCCGCAGGAGCATGCCGTGTGGCTCGAGCGCTGCGTCGCCTGCGGCGAATGCCGCATCGGCCTCACCGGCGGCATCTGCCCCGTGGTGCGCTGCAGCAAGAGCCTCATGAACGGCCCGTGCGGCGGCTCGCACGACGGCCTCTGCGAAGTCACCGGGCCCGAGAAGGAAGAGATCGAGTGCGCCTGGGCGCTCATCTGGGAGCGCCTCAAGGCCCAGGGCCGCGAAGAGCTGATGTTCACCGACCGGCCGCCGAAGGACTGGAGCAAGAGCAGCTCCGGCGGCCCCCGCAAGATGGTGCGTGAGGAGGCGAAGCCGGTATGACGGCGACTGAGTACAAGGCCGGCAGCAACCTCGAGAAGGTCCTCGCGTCGGGCGCCTTCGCCGTGACCGGCGAGTGCGGCCCGCCGAAGAGCGCCGACGGCAGCGTCATCGAAGCGAAGGCCAAGCTCCTCAAGGGCTACGTCGATGCCGTCAACATCACCGACAACCAGACCGCCGTGGTCCGCGTGTGCTCCATGGCGTCGGGCTACGTGGCCCAGCAGAACGGCGTCGAGGCGATCATGCAGATGACCTGCCGCGACCGTAACCGCCTGGCCATGCAGGCCGACATCCTCGGCGCCTCCACGCTGGGCATCAAGAACATCCTCTGCCTCACCGGCGACCACATGAGCTTCGGCAACCACCCCCAGGCCAAAGGCGTGCACGACCTCGACGCCATCAACCTGATCAAGATGTACAAGGACATGCGCGACGAGAAGAAGTTCCAGTGCGGCGACGAGATGACGGTGGCGCCCGAGCTCTACATCGGCTGCGCCGAGAACCCCTTCGCCGACCCGTTCGAGCTGCGCGCCCTGCGCCTCAGGAAGAAGATCGAGGCCGGCGCCGATTTCATCCAGACGCAGTGCATCTTCAACATCCCCAAGTTCAAGCAGTGGATGCAAGAGGTCCGCGCTCTGGGCCTGCACAAGGAGGTCAAGATCCTCGCCGGCATCACCCCCATCAAGGGCGCCGGCATGGCCAACTACATGAAGAAGTTCGTACCCGGCATGGACGTGCCGCAGGAGATCATCGACCGCATCTCCGGCCAGGAGAAGGGCGCGCCGCAGCAGGCGGAGGGCAAGAAGCTCGCCGTCGAGATGATCAAGGAGCTCGCCGAGGTCGAAGGCGTGGCCGGCGTGCACATCATGGCCGTGGAGTGGGAAGTCGCCGTGCCGGAGATCGTCGAGGCCGCCGGCCTGCTGCCGCGACCGGCTGTGGCCTAGGGGGTCGGCATGACGACCTGCACAGTGAGCCCACTCCTCGCCCAGAACGTGGGCACAGGCTGCGGCGAGAACGCCTACAAGTGCTACCAGTGCAAACGCTGTACCAGCGGCTGCCCCGTGGCGCAGTACACCGACATGCACCCCGCGATGATCATGCGCGCCGTGCAGCTCGGGCAGCTCGACATGGTCTTCGACGACAGGTTCATCTGGCTGTGCACCGGCTGCGAGACCTGCACCACTCGCTGCCCCCAGGGCATCGACATCGCCGCCATCATGGACGAGCTCAAGATCATCGCGCGGCGCGACGGCCGCATCCCGGCGAACACGCCGTCGGCGGCCATGCTCAAGCTCAACTACGACTCGTTCGTGCGCTGGGGCCGCATGTGGGAGGTCGAGCTCATCGCGCTCGACCTGCTCAAGCGGCCGAAGAGCGTCACGTCCTGGCTCTCGCTGGGGCCCAAGATGATGCTCAAGGGCAAGATCAACCCCACGCTCAAGCGCGGCGATACCCTTGCGATGAAGCGTATGGTGCAGACCTCCGAGAGCATCACCGCAGCGAAGATGCAGCGGCAGGCCGACGCCGCCAAGACCGCCGCCGACGCGGGAGGCGAGTCATGAGCAAGACGCTCGCCTACTACCCCGGCTGCTCGCTGCACGGCACCTCCGCCGAGTTCGACGCCAGCTTCAGGGCCAGCGCTCGCGCGCTCGGCCTCACGCTGCAGGAGATCCCCGGCTGGGAGTGCTGCGGCAACACCGCGGCGCACTCCATCAACCGTTTGCTCGCCACGGCGTTGCCGGTCAACGAGCTCGCCAAGGTGGAGCAGGATATGAAGCTCGACGCCGTGGCAGTACCCTGCGCGGCGTGCTTCAGCCGCTTCAAGACCGGCGCCCACGAGGTCGAGGAGCCCGAGACGGCGGCGGACGTCAAGGCCGTCGTAGGCCGCGCCTACAAGGGCGGCGTCACCGTGCAGAACCTCGTCGACGTGTACCACGACGCCGTCGGCCTCGAGGAGCTCGCCGCCAAGGTCACGAAACCGTTCAGCGGCCTCAAGATCGCCTGCTACTACGGCTGCTTGCTCACGCGGCCGCCCAAGGTCACCCTGGCCGAAGACCCCGAGTACCCCACGCACATGGACGACG
>JAPLCL010000333.1 GCA_026392265.1 Actinomycetota bacterium | reverse complement strand
ACCCCCCAGCCGCGGAACTCCGCCGGGCGCGTGTAGTGCGGGTACTCGGCGCCGCCCTCGAGCACGGCGGAGTGCGACTCGCTGACCACGCTTGCGGGGTTACTGATCACGCCGGGGAGCTTGCGCGTGACGGCGTCGAGTACGGCCATGGCCGGCACCTCGCCGCCGCTGAGCACGTACGGGCCGATGGAGACCCGGTCGGTGACGAGATGGGTCACGCGCTCGTCGATGCCTTCGTAGCGGCCGCAGAGCAGCACGAGATCCTGCAGGGCCAGCTCGGCGGCCAGGGCGTCGTCGAGCTGCCGCCCCTTGGGGGTGAGCTCGACGACGCGGCGCTCGTCCCTGACATGGCCCGCGTCGCCGGGGAACACCGCCTCCAGGGCGGCGCACACCACGTCGATGCGCAGGACCATGCCGGCGCCGCCGCCGTACGGAGTGTCGTCCACCTGCAGGTGGCTCAGCGGCGTGTAATCGCGGTAGTTCGTGAGGTGGTACTCGTGACCGAGCTCGACGGCGTTGCGGATGTGCACCTGCGACAGGTACCACTCGAAGGCCTGCGGGAACAGCGTGAAGACGTCGGCTCTCACGAGACGCCCTCGCCGGGCGGCTCGACCAGGCCGTCGACGACGCGAAGTACGCCCGCTTCGGCGTCGACGCTCACGAGCTCCTCGACCAGCGGCAGAAGCAGCGACGCGCCGTCCGGCGCGCGCACTTGCAGGATCTCGTGGGCGCGCGCCTCGAGCACGTCGCCGACCTCGCCGAGGAGGGCGCCGGAGGCCGTCTCGACGCGCAACCCGATGAGGTCTCCGACCCGGTAGAAGGGCAACGCGTCGAGCTCCCCGCCGGCGGCCAGCAGATCCATGCCCTGCAGGGCGATGGCAGCTTCCCTGCTCGCGGCCAGGTCGAGACGCACGAGCGGGCGCTGATCGGTGCCTCCCGCGCGCGTGACCTCGCACGGGACCAGCCGCTCAGCGCCCTCCGGCGCATCCTTGTCCGCGCGCGCGACGTAGAAGTCCGCGCCCAGCCTGAGGCGTTCGAGCCCCTCGGGCGCCAGGTTGAGGTACAGCTCGCCGTGCAGTCCGTGCGCCTTGCCCAAGGTGCCGCACGACCACAGCCCTCGCGACGAATCAGTCAATTATCTCCACGATGGCGCGCTTACCGTCGCGGACGGCCGAGGCCTTGACGATGGTGCGCAGCGCGCGGGCGATGCGCCCCTGCTTCCCGATCACCTTCCCTACGTCGTCTTTCGCCACGGAGAGCTCCAGCACGACGGTGGTGTCGGTCTCGGTAGCTTCCACGTGGACCTCGTCGGGGCTGTCTACGAGTGCCTTTGCCAGATACTCCAGCAGGTCCTTCAACATCCCACTAACCTCCGTCGACTCCACGAAGACCTACCTAGTTGCTGATGCCCTTGATAGCGAGCAGCCTCTTGACCGTCTGCGAGGGCTGGACGCCCTCCGCCAGCCACTTCTTCGCCTTTTCGGCGTCGATCTCGATGAACGACGGCTCGGTACGCGGGTTGTACTGGCCGATGGTGTCGATGGCGCGACCGTCACGACGTGCACGCGAATCCACGACGACTATGCGGTAGATGGGGTTCTTGGTGCTCCCCACGCGGGTCAATCTCATGCGTACTGACAACTACTTCTCACCCCCTCAGGGTAATGACACAAAACCTTGCGACCCGGTGCCGGGTCGCAAGACTGTACATACTACCCGCTCATGCCCGGCAGGCGAAACCCCTTCATGCGCCCGCTCGAGAACGCCTTGAGCATCTTCTGCATCTCGCGATACTGCTTAAGCAGTTGGTTGACGTCCTGGATCGACGTGCCGCTACCGCCGGCGATGCGCCGCCGGCGACTCCCGTCGATGAGATCCGGGTGGCGCCGCTCCTGCGCCGTCATCGAGAAGATCATGGCCTCGATACGGTCGAGCTGGCGGTCATCCACCTGGACGTTCTTGAGCTCCTTCATGCCGGGCACGCCGGGCAACATGCCGAGAATACTCGACAACGAGCCCATCTTGCGCACCTGCTTCAGCTGGTCGAGGAAGTCCTCAAAGGTGAACTCGGCGCGACGGAGCTTGGCCTCCATCTCGGCGGCCTGCTGCTCGTCAACGGCCTCCCCGGCCTTCTCGATGAGCGAAAGCACATCGCCCATGCCGAGGATACGGCTGGCCATGCGATCGGGGTGGAAGACGTCGAAGTCGTCGAGCTTCTCGCCGGTACTGACGAACTTGATGGGCTTGCCGGTCACGGCGCGCACGCTCAGGGCGGCACCGCCGCGGGCATCGCCGTCGAGCTTGGTGAGCACGACGCCGTCGAGGTCGACGTGCCTACGGAACTCGTCGGCGGCATTGACGGCGTCCTGGCCGGTCATGGCGTCGATGACGAGGAGCACGTTGTGCGGCTTCACGGCGTCGCGGATGCGCACCAGCTCACCCATGAGCTCCTCGTCGATGTGCAGGCGACCGGCCGTGTCGACGATCGCCACATCGCCGTGCTCGCGGGCGTACTTGACCCCGTCGCGGGCGATGTCGACCGGGTCCAGGTCGGCGCCCGGCGCGTACACGGGCACGTTGATACGCTCGCCCAGTGTCTGCAGCTGGTCGATGGCCGCGGGACGATAGACGTCGGCGGCGACGAGCACCGGCGACTTGCCATCCTTCTTGAGCAGCTTGGCGAGCTTGGCACAGGTGGTCGTCTTGCCCGAGCCCTGCAGACCTGCCAGGAGGATCACTGTGGGCGGATGGCCGCTGAAGGCGAGCTTGGAGTCGCCGCTACCCATGAGCTCCACGAGCTCTTCGTTGACGATCTTGACGACCTGCTGTGCCGGCGTGAGGCTCTCCATGACCTCGACGCCCAGGGCGCGCGTCTTCACGTGAGCGACGAACTCGCGCACCACCTTGAAGTTGACGTCGGCCTCGAGCAGCGCCAGGCGGATCTCGCGCATGGCGGCGTC
>JAPLCL010000250.1 GCA_026392265.1 Actinomycetota bacterium | reverse complement strand
CGAACGCGTACTGCATGTCGAGGTCGTCACTCCAGACGGCGAGGTGTTTTCCGAGGACGTCGCCATGGTCGTGCTGCCCGGCATCGACGGGGAGCTCGGCATCCTCGCTCGCCACCAGCCCCTGGTCACGCTCCTCGGCGTGGGCGAGACGCGCATCCGTACCCTCGACGACACTTGGGAGTACATCGCCACCGGCATCGGCTACGCCCAGGTCCTGTTCGACATGGTCCTGGTCGTGGCCGACCATGGCGAGCGTGCGGGGAGGATCGACGTCAGCCGCGCGGAGGAAGCTCAGCGGCGCGCCCGCGAGCGCATGCAGGAGCTTCACGACCCCGGGGCGCGGGCCGAGACCGACTACTTCCGCGCCGAGCAGGCGCTCAGGCGCGCCGCAAACCGGCTGCGCGTGGCGGGGCGCTCCCGCTGAGCGCCGCACTTCCGCGCCGCCACACGCTATACTTGTGACCGTCTGATGGACGGTCCGATCTCACACGACGCGCGTCTGATGGTGCGCGGCGGCCGCCGTTTGGAGGGGACTGTCGTGCTCTCGGGCGCCAAGAACTCGGCGCTCAAGCTGCTCGCCGCCAGTCTCCTCACCGACGAGCCTTGTATCATCCGCCGCGTGCCGCGCATCACCGACGTCGCCACCATGGTGGCGATGCTGTGTGCGCTCGGCGCAGACGTGGAGTGCGCCGGCGATATCCTGCGCGTCCACGCCGGCGCCGGTCTGAGTGGCTGCGCGCCCTACGAGCTCGTGCGCACCATGCGCGCCAGCATCATCGTCATGGGCCCCCTGGTGGCGCGTCTCGGCGAGGCCACCATCGCCATGCCCGGCGGCTGCAACATCGGGCCGCGGCGCATCGACTTTCACATCCGCGGCCTCGAGAAGCTCGGCGCGACCATCGAGATCGACCACGGCTTCATCAAGATCCACGGCTCACAGCTCAAAGGGGCGATCGTCCCGCTCGACTACCCCAGTGTCGGCGCCACCGAGAACCTCCTCATGGCCGCCACGGCCACCGCTGGCGAGACGGTCATCGAGAACGCTGCGCGAGAGCCCGAGATCGTCGATCTCTGCGACTTCCTGAGTGGTATGGGGGCGGTGATCGAAGGCGCCGGCACCAACACCATCCGCATCGAGGGCGGTCACACCCTGCACGGCGTGGACCACGAGGTCGTGGCCGATCGCATCGAGGCCGGCACGTATCTCATCATGGGCGCCGCGTCGGGCGGAGAAGTCACTACGCTGGGCCTCGACCCCCGGCACCTCGAGCTCTTTCTCGGTAAGCTGCGGGGCATGGGCGTGGACGTGCGCGTGGGCAACCGCTCGATCACCGTGCGTCGCGACGGTCCGCTCGCCCCCCTCGACATCTCGACGCTGCCCCACCCGGGGTTCGCCACCGATCTGCAGGCACAGACGATGGTGCTCCTTTCGCTGGCTAACGGCACGTCCATCGTCACCGAGAACGTGTTCGAGAACCGCTTCGTCGTGGTCGACGAGCTCAACCGTCTGGGCGCCGGCATCAGCACCAGCGGCCACCACGCCATCGTCGAAGGGCCGCGTGCCCTGAGCGGCACGGTGGTGGAGGCGCCCGACCTGCGGGGGGGCGCCGCTCTGGTCACGGCGGGTCTGGTCGCCGACGGCGTCACCGAGGTCGCCGCCGCGCACCACATCGACCGCGGCTACGAGGATCTCGTGGGCAAGCTGGCGGCGCTCGGCGCAGACGTGACGCGCGTCGGCGAGAGCCCGCGAACCGGCGAGGGGCTGCGTCCGTCTCTCAGCGCGTACACTGATGAGACCCTGCGCGGCGCCCCAGAGGGTGCCTGCGGCGGAGGAACATGAGCGAGTACCGCGTCTACAAGACCGGCGAGTCCGAACCCGTCAGGGTATCCGGCAGCGTGTCGCCGGAGCCCTTGGCCGCGCTTGGCCGCG
Organism: Actinomycetota bacterium; assembly: GCA_026392265.1. GTDB lineage: Bacteria > Actinomycetota > Thermoleophilia > UBA2241 > UBA2241 > CAIXSE01. The sequence continues at coordinate 9,458 of JAPLCL010000250.1, read as the reverse complement.
AGCAGCGCGCCCCCCGCCGGGAGCCCGCAGCGCGGAGCGCCGGGCTCCGCACCCTCGTCATCTGGGCGGCCATCGCCGTGGCGGCCGCGGTCGCGGCGGGGCTGTTCTGGTTCTACGGCCGCGACATGCTGGGCAACTCCCGCGCCGCGTTCGACCTGGCGAGGCTCTCGGGCAAAGTCCCGGGCTGGGCCATGGTCGGCGCACCCGTGATCGCGGTGGCCATCGTCGCGGCCGTCACCGCGTATCTCGCCTTTGGCAGCCACCTCGCCGTGAAGCTCATCGGGGTGGCCGTCGTGATGGCCGCGCTCGCGGCTCCCGGCATGGCACTCGGCTGGGCGAACGGCACCGTGAGCGTGGTGGCGCATCGCACCGCGGAGCAGGAGGTCATCGTCACGGAGACCGAGAAGGAGCTGCGCCCCGCGCTTCCCGGCAAGGCCATGAACATCCTGCTGATCGGCTCCGACAAGACGAAGATCCCCGGCGACACCGGGCGTTCCGACACGCAGATCCTCGTGCGTCTGGACCCCGAGACCAAGAGCATCTCGATGTTCTCGGTGCCACGCGACCTGCGCGTGCTGATCCCCGACCACGGCTACGACAAGATGAACACGGCCTACGCCTACGGCGGCCCGCCGCTCGCCGTCAAGACATTCACCGAGCTCACAGGCTTGCCCATCAATCACTTCGTCGAGGTCAACTTCTCCGGCTTCTGGCACGTGGTCAATATCCTCGGCGGCGTGTACATCCCCATCGACCATCGCTACTACGTCCCCGAGAGCGCGGACTACAAGTCGATCGACATCGAGCCCGGCTACCAGCTCATCCGCGGCCACGACGCGCTCGACTTCGTGCGTTACCGTCACGACCAGCTCGGCGACTTCACGCGCATGCAGCGCCAGCAGCTCTTCCTCAAGGAGATGCAGCGCCAGTCCACGCGCTGGAGCGGGGACTGGACCAAGGTCATCCGTCTCATCAAGGCCATCACCAAGGAGACGACCTCCGACATCGACTCGCTCAAGCGCCTGCAGCCGCTCGTCGAGCTCATCTTCCAGGTGAACACCTCAAAGGTGTACACCGCGCACCTCGAGGGATCCACGCCCATGATCGACGGCGTGTCCTACGTGGTCCCCACACAGGCCGAGATCGACCAGGCGGTCGGCGAGTTCACGCACCCCACGCAGGCACCCGTCGCGGTCAAAGGGATCAAGCTGACCAAGAAGATGTATCCCGTGACGGTCTACAACGGCAGCGGGATCGGGGGGCGCTCCACGACCGCGGTCGACCAGCTGATCGCGCTCGGCTACCGCGCTGAGACCGGCGCCGACGCCCCCGAGTTCCCGGGCACAGTCACGGTCGTCTACGCGCCCAAGAGTCTGGCGGCTCCGGCCGAGCTCATCGGCGAGATGTTCTGGCCCTCCGACGTGCGCCTCGTCGATCGTAGCCCCGGGGTCGCCGACGGCATCAGCGTCTTCGTCACCTCATCGTTCGACGGCTTCCTCGCTGTGCCACAGGAGGCCCAGCAGACGCAGCAGACGCTGCAGAAGAACCAGCTCTACGACGCCGCGGCCTGGAGCGACTTCGCCACCAAGACGCCGCTCCATCTCGAGATGCCCACGGCGTGGTCGCTGGGCTTCACCTACGACGAGTTCCGCGCCTACGGCATCAAGACCACGGAGGGCAAGCGCAGCGCCGCGGCCGTGGCCGTCGTCGCCACGCCGTTGGGTGGCTACTGGGGCATCCAGGCGATGCGCTGGATGGACCCCCCCGCGATCCAGAATCCCAACAGCACCCAGGTCATCGCCGGCCAGGAGTACATGCTCTTCTACCAGGCCGATCACCTTCACATGATGGCGTGGAAGCGCAACGGCACGCTGTACTGGGTGCTCAACACGCTCGACAACCAGCTGTCCAACGACCTCATGATGGGCCTCGCGACCTCGTTCAAGCCCGTGAAGTGAGACTGCTCCGCGCAGTGCTCGGGCGCCTGGACCCGTGGGCCGCCCTGCTGCTCGGCGTCCTGCTCGCCATGGGCGTCATCATCCTGCTCGCCACACCCGGGCCTTGGCATAAGGTCGTGGGCCCGGCGCCACCTGCCCAGCTGGCGCCGCCGGCGCCGACGGACGTCGCCGTGTTCGTCGTCGCCGGCCCCGATGGTGCGTGCACCGCCGTCGTGTGGCTGCACGTCGACCAGCTGCGTCCGGCTCTTACCGCAGTGGTCCTGGCGCCCGCGACTCAGGGGTTTGTCCCCGGCGCCGGATCCACGCCGCTGCGGCGCATCGTCGATCAAGTCGGGCCGGGCGTCGCCTCGGCGGCTCTGGGGGAGGCGCTCGACGTCCCCATGGACGCGTGGATCACGCTCGATAGGCAGGCCCTGCGGCTGGCCCTGGCGCCGCGAACGCCGACGGCCACGGCGCGCGGCCCCTTGCTGCAGTACCTGCGTGCCCAGCCGGCCTGGGAGGGTCGCGGCAAGGCCCGTCGCGTCTGGAGTACCCAGTACCAGGCGCTGGGCTACACGCTCGCGCGCCTGCCGTTCGAGCGCATCAACGTCGTGTCCTTCTCCAACTATGTGCTCGGCTGGGGCCACGTGCAGAGCGATCTCAACCTGCAAGGCGCTACGTCGCTGGCCACGGCGTTCAGAGAGTTGCTGCCTACGGAGGTGGACGTGCGCGGCGCGGCGACGATCGTCGAGACCTGCCGCCGAGGTGAGGCTTGGCGCGTCGACCGCAGCGCCATGGAGCAGCTGCGTCAGTCGCTCGCCTTCGGGCTCACTCCGCCGTCGGCGGGGACGAGCGTCACGCGGCGGCCGCGACCGGCCCGCGTGCTCGTGGTACTTCCGGGGCCGAGCTATGGCTCTGATGCTTACGTGAACGAGGTGCGCCGGCGCCTGCGGCGCTCGGCCGGCGCACCCGTCGCCGTGCGGGCCGTGAGGGCTCCCCGCTGGGATGGGCTTGTGGCGCAGACGACCGCCGCTGTCGAGTCGTGGCGTCCGCTGGCCGTGCTCGTCGCTCCGCCGACCGGCCTCGGGGGCGCCGAGACCGTGGAAGCGGCCACCACCGCGTTGCGCCGCCTGGGAGAGAGGCTGCGCACGGCCGGCCAGCCGGCCGTACTGAGCGCCCCGCTGCCTGCGGAGACGACAGCCACGGCTGCCCCCGCCACGGCCGCGCTCGCCGTCGCCATTCGGGCCGCCGGGCAGGCGGTCTCGCCGCCGGCCGGTCCGAGCGCCGCGGCGGCGGGTGCGCAAGGCGCGGCGCGGAGCGTGGACGCCACCCTGACGGCGGCGGCCAGGGCCAACGTGGCGACGCTCGTCCGCGCCTGCTGGCCTGGGGCACTGGCTCCGCGCCTCGCATCCACACGCCTGGGCTTCTCGTTCGCGGCCAGGCGCCGCACCACCGTCGGCGTCTCGGCTGCGACGGACCGTGCCGCGGCGTCGGCCATGGCGCTGCTGCGCACGTGGGGCTACCAGACGACGAGCGTCCCGGCCACCGGCTGGACCGGTGACTTGGGCCTGCGCGCGACCGCTGTGGTGCGCGACGAGAGTGCGCCCAACGCCCTCACCCTGAGCCTCAACAGATAGAAAGAGCGCCTCCCCTCGGGGAGGCGCTCTGTCGAACGTGTGCAGATGATGTGGGCGTCGAGCTAGGTGCGGCGGCGGCGCAGAAGCGCACCGCTGCCGATCAGGCCGGCGCCGGCGCCGAGGATCAAGATGATCTCGCCACCGGTGAAGGCGAGCTGTCCGCCCTGCTCTCCGGGACCCTGCAGACTCGCCAGGTAGTCCTCGAGTACACCTTGGGTGTCCGAGCGGACCTCCTGGTCGGTCGGACTAGTCTCCACGTACTGCAAAGTCGCGCGGATCTCAGCGGCTGTCCAGTTTCCAGCGATGAGGCCGTCTTCGGCGTCCTTGATGATCGCGTTGATCGTCGACTGCTGGATATTAGCCTGAGCGACCACGGCGAACACGAGCAGGAGCAGCACGGCGATCGCGATGGCACCCATGAGCTTGGTCTTCATATCTTCACCCCCCTCACAGCACTTGCGGTTATTCTCTGGTGTGTTCTCTGGCCCGCTTTTATCACAAGCCTGCGACTATTGCCATAGACACTGCCAGTATAATGCCGTCGATGGAGGCTGGGCTAAACACCGCGCGCGTTGCGCACCGAGCGCCGGGCCGGCTGAGCGACGCTGCGCCGTTCGCGATCACGCTCATCTGCGCGGGTCTTCTCAGCTTCCTCTCGGGCGGCTACATCTTCACGCGCAGCGCGCCGCTGGCGGTCGTCTACCTCCTTCTGGCTGCGGTCTGGGTCTGGTGCCTGCGGCGCCGCTCGCGGCCCTCGTTGCTCTACCTGGCCAGCCTCGCCGTGTTCGGCCTCTTCGTGGTCTGGGCGGGCCTCTCGGTCTCGTGGTCGTTCGGCCCCGACCTGAGCTGGATCGCCTTTGACCTCGCCGCCCTCTATCTTGCGGTGGCGGCGGTGCTCGGCCTGACGCCGGTCCGTGGCCTCCAACTGCGCACCGCGGGCTACGGCTTCATGGCTGTCGCCGTTGCCGTCGGTGTATACGCTTTTCTCGGCAAGGTGGCCCCCGAAGTCGTGACGCACGCGCACAGGTACGCGCGTCTTGACAGCCCTGTGGGCTACTGGAACGTCCTCGCTTTGATGATGGTGATGGGGCTGGTTGTCGCGCTGGCTCTTGGCGGCGACCGCACGGCTCACCCCGCCTGGAGGGTACTGGCCGCCGCCGCTGCGGTGCCGCTCAGCTTCGCCTTCTTCTTCACCTTGTCTCGCGGCGGCTGGGTCGTGCTCGCCGTGACGCTGGTGCTTTACTTCGGCTTCACCACTACGCGCCTCGCCAGTTTCGCAACCCTGGTGGCCGTCGCGGCTCCCGTGGCCGCTGTGCTGTGGCGTGTGCGCGGCCTCGGCACCCTCTTCACCGCGACCTCAGACGACGCACTGCGTACACTCCAGGGCCACACCCTGCTGCGCTGGTCTGTGGCGGCGCTGCTCGTCGCCATGGGGACGCAGGCCGTGATCATCCTTGTGCAGCGCGCCGTGCCGTGGCCGCGCTGGCTACGCGTCGCCGCGGGAGCCGCGGTAGTGCTGGTCCTGGTGGCCGGCGGCGGCGGCGGCTCATGGCGCTTCGTGGAGAGCCGCGGCGGCTCGGCCTGGGTCAGAGACCGCGTGCAGACCTTCATCTTGGGCACTGACATGACCGACAGCGGCGAAGGGACCGGGCGGCTCATCTCCCTCAACACCGGCCGGCCGCCTCTCTGGCGCGAGGCTCTCGAGCAGTCGCGCTCCCACCGGTTACGTGGCACCGGCGCCGGCACCTTTGTCTTCACCGACCACCGCTTTCGCGAAGACGGGCACGTCGTCAAGAACGCCCACAGCCAGTGGTTCAACGTTCTCAGCGAGCTGGGTGTGGTCGGGTTTGGGCTCTTCACGGCCGCCATGGTCATGTTCATCGCCGCCGCCGTGCGCAATCCCTTCGCCGACCGGCGAGACCCGTTGCGCCCCCTTCTTGTGGCGCTTCAGGCGGGCATTGTGGCCTTCGTGGTGCACATCTCCTGGGACTGGGACTGGGACATGGCGGCGATCGGCATGGTCTTCTTTCTGTTTGCCGCCGCCTGCTCGTCGTACCTCGCGACCAGGGCCGCCGACCGGCGACGGTCCCCCGTGGACGCGGCGCCCGAGAGTGCGATGGCGGTGCCTGAGGAGGCGCCGGCTGAAGTTACGCTACCGAAGCCGGCTCGGCGGCGGCGCATCGCCGCGTGGCCGGCGCGGACCGTGGCCGCGGTAGCGCTCGTGCTCCTCGCCGCGAGCTGGCTGGTGCCGTACCTCGCGGCGAGGGATGCGAGCGCAGCGCTCGCCGCCGCCGGCGACGGAGACACCGCCGTCGCCCTGAGCCACGCGCGCCGCGCCGCGCGCCTCGACCCGCTCGCCGTCGGCCCCCTGATCACCGAGTCGCTGGTGCTGCAGCAGCAGGGGCGCAACGGCGAGGCGCTGGCGGTGCTCCAGAAGGCGGCGCGGCTGCAACCCGACAACTATCAGGTGTTCTACCACCAGGGCGTCCTTTTGCTGCAGGCGTTCGGTCGCAAACAGGCCGCCATTGCCGCCCTGCGGCGTGCCCTGGCGCTGAATCCTCTCGACGACGCCAGTCGCTTCGAGCTGGAGCTGGCGACCGGGCGCTGACCGCGGCGGCTGGGCGCCGCGCGCGCCGAGTCGCGGTGCCCGAGCCGCGGCGGACCCCTATGGTAGACTTCCGCCGGATGTTCGCGCTCCCGGAAGCTACACGGAGGTGCCCCCACCATGGATCCCGCCGCCCCGATCGGCGTTGTCGGTACAGGCTACGTCGGGCTCGTCTCGGCGGTCTGCTTCGCGCACCTCGGCCATCACATGGTGTGCATGGACGTCGACGCGGCGAAGATCGAGCGCCTTCAGAAGGGCGACGTGCCCATCTACGAGCCCGGCCTCGACAAGCTCATCGACGACAACGCCTCGCGGCTGACCTTCACGACCTCCTACGACGAGTTGCTCGACGCCTGCCGCATCCTCTTCATCGCCGTCGACACGCCGCCGTCGCCGTCGGGCGACGCCGATCTCTCGCGCGTGCAGCACGCGACCCGTGAGATCGCGGCGCGCGGCGGCGCGCGGCTCCTCGTCATGAAGAGCACCGTGCCGGTCGGCACCGGCGAGAAGGTGGTGGCCGACCTCGAAGCGCTCGGAGCCACCGGCATCGCCTATGCATCCAACCCCGAGTTCCTTCGCGAGGGTGCCGCGATTCAGGATTTTCTGGAACCGGACCGTATCGTCATCGGGGCCTCCCGCAAGGAGGACGGCGACCAGGTCGAGGCTCTGTATCGTGGCATCGACACCGACATCGTGCGCACCACCGTGCCCACCGCGGAGATGGTCAAGTACGCCTCCAACGCCTTCCTCGCCACGAAGATCTCGTTCATCAATGAGATCGCCAACGTGTGCGAACAGGTGGGCGCCGACGTGCGCACCGTGGCTCATGGCATGGGTCTCGATCACCGCATCGGGCCGCATTTTTTGCAGGCCGGCATCGGCTACGGCGGCTCCTGCTTCCCCAAGGACGTGCAGGCGCTCAAGCAGCTCGCCGGCAACAGCGGCTACCATTTCCAGCTGCTCAATGCCGTGATCGAGGTCAACGCCCTGCAGAAACGCCGCGTCCTCGGCAAGCTCACCGGTCGGCTCGGCAAGCTTCGCGGCAAGACGGTGGCTCTGCTCGGCCTTACCTTCAAGCCGCACACCGACGATCTCCGCGAGGCGGCTTCGATCGTCCTCGCGGGGCGTCTCATCCATGAGGGCGCCACCGTGCGCGCCTACGACCCGATGCTCGACGCCGGCGCTCATCCCTTGTTCCCCGGCGTCGTCATCACCGACGAGCCTCTGCAGGCGCTGGAGAACGCCGACGCAGCCGTGCTGGTCACCGAGTGGCCGGAGTTCGCGCGCCTCGACTGGGCCGCCGCGGCCGCCGTCATGAGACGGCCGCTGCTCGTTGACGGGCGCAACTTCATCGACCCCGCCGTGGCGGCGGCGGCCGGCCTGGAGTACGAGGGTATCGGCCTCGGCGACCCCGGGTCGGCGCTCGCCGGCGCCTGACCGCCGCCCATCCATGAACACGGGTCGCCGCATCCCCACACAAGCCATCATCCTCGTCGGTGGCGAGGGCACGCGCCTGCGCCCCGTCACGTCGAGGGTGCCGAAGCCCGTGGCCCCGGTCGTCGAACGCCCCTTCGTCGCCTACATCCTCGACGATCTCGCGCGACACGGCGTGGAGCGCGCCATCTTCTCTACGGGTTTCCTCGCGGCGGCCATCGAGGCCGAAATCGGCGACGGCGCCGGCTACGGCCTGCACGTCGACTACGCCGTCGAGTCAGAACCGCTGGGTACGGCCGGAGCCGTCGCGAACTGCGCCGACAAGCTCGACGACGGCAGCTTCTACGTGTTCAACGGAGACGTGCTGAGCGACGTCGACCTCACGGCGCTGGCGACGCTGCACGCCGGCAAGGGCGGCATGGGCACGATCTTCCTGACCCCGGTCGAGGACCCCAGGCGATACGGCCTCGTTGAGTTGCGCGAGGACGGCAGCGTCGCCAGCTACCTGGAGAAACCGGGCGAGTGGCAGGGCACCGCGCTCATCAACGCGGGCGTGTATGTGCTGGAGCACGAGGTGCTCGAGATGATCCCGCGCGGGCGCCTGTTCAGCATCGAGCGCGGGGTGTTTCCGCGCCTCGCCCAAGCGGGGTCGTTGTACGGGTACGTCGATAGAGGCTACTGGCGCGATATCGGCACGCCCGAGAGCTATCTGCAGGCCCACTTCGACATCCTCGAGCGCACCGTCGATACGGCGGTGGGCGACATGCTGGGCGAGCAGTACCTGTACATCGCCGCGTCGGCCGACATCGACGCCAGGGCGCGCGTCGTGCCGCCCTGCTATATCGGCGAGAACGCACGCGTGGAGGCCGGCGCCCGGGTCGGCCCTCTGGCCGTGCTCGGCGCCGGGGCGGTGGTCGCGGAAGGGGCGACGATCCTCGAGTCGGTGATCCAGGCCGGCGTCGTCATCGGCGCGCAAGCCCAGGTCGAGCGCAGCATCGTCGTGCGCCGGAGCAGCGTCGGCGCGGGCACGCAGCTGCACAGCGCGGTGATCGGCGAAGGCTGCCGGGTCGGCGCGGGCAACCGCCTCGTCGGCGGCATCTGTCTGTATCCGGACACCATGCTTCCCGACAATTCCATCCAGTTCCACGAGCAGCTCCGCGGCAGGGAGGACTGATGACGATCCCCGACGATATCTTCAAGGCGTACGACATCCGCGGGCTGTACCCGCAGGAGGTGGACGAAGAGGCCGCCGAGCGCATCGGCTGCGCCCTGGCGCAGCAGCTCGGCGCGACGCGCCTCGGCACGGGCATGGACCCGCGCCCGTCGTCCACGGGTCTGCTCGAAGCGTTCGCCGCCGGCGCCGCCGCGGCCGGCGCTTCCACGGTGGACTTCGGTCTTGTCCCCACGGAGATGCTGTACTTCGGCGTCGCCTCGAGAGGCCTCGATGGCGGCGTCATGGTCACCGCCTCGCACAACCCGCCGCAGTACAACGGCATGAAGCTCGTCGGCGCCGGAGCCCTGCCGCTCAGCGGCGAGCAGGGCATCCCCGAGCTCAAGCAGCGCAGTCAGGCGCTCGTCGATCTGCCGGCGCGCAGCGCCGGCGCCGGCTACGAGCGCGTCGACCTGTACCCCGCCTACGTCGCGCACCTCCACGCACTCGTCGACGCTGGGTCATTCAGGCCGTACCGTGTGGTCATGGACGCCGCCAACGGGGTCGCCGGGAAGCTCGCCCCTCTGGTGTTCAACGACACTCCCATCGAGCGCGTGGAGATGTTCTTCGCGGTAGACGGCACCTTCCCGAACCACGCGCCCAATCCGCTGCTCGAGGAAAACAGCCGCGAGATT
>JAPLCL010000041.1 GCA_026392265.1 Actinomycetota bacterium | reverse complement strand
GCGAGAAGGTCCGCAAGGTCGAGAACAAGATACTTGAGCACCTGCGTGAGGAGCACCCCGCCATCGTCACCGGGCTCACCGACGTCCAGCACAAGGAGCTCGAGACGCGCATCAAGTCGGGCATGCACGGCGTCGAACCGGACGCCCAGCCCCACGAGATCGACAAGCACGTCATGCTGCGGATCTCCTGCGCGGCGTTCGGCACGACGGGCTGCGATTTCGTGGTGGAGGACCGCAAGGTGCGCAAGGTCGAGAACAGGTTCTTCGATCACCTTCGCGACCAGCACCCGGAGATCATCGCCGGCCTTGCCGACAGCAGTTACCGGGAGCTCGAGCACCGCGTCAAGGAGGCCATCGAGCACGAGTGAGGTCCGCTCGGTCCCCGCGTGCCATAGCCCCGGCAGACGGAACAGCAGAGATGAGCCCGCGGGCATCACTTGCGGGCGTGCCGTGCGAGATGTCCAGAGCCAAGGGGGTAGGTCATGAAGCTGAGACCTTCCCACGCCGTGTGACTTGTCCTCGCAGCCTTCGTGTCCGCGCTCGTGTCACTGCTGGTCTTCGGTCTCGGTCGCGCGCTCCGCTGAGTGACGGGCGACATACTCGCGCACGGCATCGCCGCGGAGACCACGGGCGGCCGAACGGCAACACCCTGCGAGAAACGTCCCCCAGGTGCCCGGCCTCCACGCTCACCGTTGCCACCGCCCACAATGGGAGTAGGCTGGCTGCGATCGAGCCACGCACCCGCGGCAAGACCGGAGGAGGAAGCAATGAGGTCCACCAGGATGACGGCCGGGAAGAGGCCGCACGGGCGTGCCCTGCGGGCGCTGACCACGACTCTCGTGCTGGCGCTGCTTGCCGCCCTGCTCCTCGCCGGCACCGCCCTGGCCGCCGCCAGGCCGGGCACGCCCACGGCCAAGGCGCCGAAAGGCACCGTCACCAGCGCCACGCCGACCTTCACCTGGAGCAAGGCGGCCGGCGCCGCCAAGTACGAGCTGCGCGTCTCCCAGGGCAGCACGCAGGCGCTGAAGACCACGGGCATCACCAAGCTCTCGTGGAAGGCCGTCAAGGCGCTGCCCGCCAACGTCGCTCTCACCTGGAAGGTCCGCGCGAGCAACGCCGCCGGCGCCGGCGCCTGGAGCAAGAGCCTCACGTTCACGATCGCGGCCTCCGGCTTCACGATCGGCGATGCCTACCAAGGCGGCAAGATAGCCTACGTGGATGGCTCTGGACAGCACGGCTTGATCGCCGCCGCCGCCGACCAGACCCCGCCAGACTCAGGGATCGTCTGGGCGCTCCCTGCCTTCCAAGCCACTGCCGTACCGGGAGGGACGGGTATCGCGATCGGCACCGGCTCAGGCAACACCGACAAGATCATCGCCCAGAACGGCGCCGGCAGCGCCTACGCGGCAGGTCTGGCGCACGCCTTCACTGGCGGCGGCTACGGCGACTGGTATCTGCCCAGCCAGGATGAGCTGAACCAGCTGTACCTCAACCGAATCGCCATCGGTGGCTTTGCCCCCACCGACTACTGGAGCTCCTCCGAGCACGCCGCGAACTACGCGTTTACCCAGTACTTCGGCGACGGTGGCTACGGCTTCTCGGGCAAGTACATGGCCGCGCCCAGGGTGCGTGCTGTGCGGTCCTTCTAGCCACTCCTGGTCAGCCTGTTGCTGGGTCTTCCCTTGCCTCAGCGAGGCCGCTGACGTCGGCCATGCCCTGGCCGCGCAGCCGCAGGTTGATGCGGCCCAGCTCGTACTCGCCGCGGAAGTCGGTCGAGCTGCCGTCGCGGTAAGCAAGGTCCTTGTCGCGCAGCACCTTGGCGAGCACCTCCACGTACCGCTTGTCCAGGGTGTGACCGGCGATGAGGCGCAGCTCCTTGAGCGCGTCGAACGAGCTGCGCGCGGAGTGGTACGGCCGGTCGGAGGTCATCGCGTGGTACGAGTCGGCCACCGCTAGTATCCTGCTGAGCTCGGGGATACTGTCGCCGTGGATACCGCTCGGGTACCCGCTGCCGTCCAGCCGCTCGTGGTGATAGCGCACGATGTCGGCGACCTCCTGGTAGGCGACCAGGTGCGAGAGCACCTCGGCGCCCTTCTCGGGATGCTCGCGGATCGACACCCAGTCCTCGGCGTCGAGCGTCGTCGTCTTTTGCAGCACCGCGTCGGGCACGCCCACCTTGCCCAGGTCGTGCAGGAGGCCGGCCAAATGGAGGGCGTCGGCATCGTGCTCGGGGAGCTCGAGCGCGGTGGCGATATCGCGGCAGTACATGGCGACCGCCGCCGAATGTTGCGCGGTGTACTCGTCCTTGCTGTCGAGGAGCACGACCATGGCGGCCGCCAGGCCGATGTTCATCTCGAGGTACTGGTCGCTGAGCTCCTTCTGCTTGGCCAGATGATCCTTCTCGCGCACGAGGAGCTTGAACATGTACTGGCTCGCGAGGAGAGGGACGAAGAGAAGTACGACCGCGACGATGCCCGCCGTCGCGTAAAGGGCGGCGACGACCAGGCCCAGCAGCGCCAGCATCGCCAGCGAACGCAAGAACGGCGGCATCTCCTCGCGCCAGAAGGAGCGCAGGCGCTTCCCGTACTTGACGTACATTCCCATGCTGACCGCGGCGACGTCCGTCGCCTCGAAGACTACCGCGGCCGCAGCCCCGGCCACCAGCAGCCCAACGGAGATCGTCTGCAGCGACACACCCAAGGCGACCGCGACAGCGTCGAATGCGAGAAGAGCCAGAAAGGCCGAGACCACGAAGTTCGCGGCATTGTAGATAGCGACGGCTCTGCTGGTGTCTCGCCAAGCTCCCCACAGGCCGACCACAAGCGCAACAAACAGCGCGGGGAGACGCCCCGTGTACATCACCGCGAGCAGGATCGGCAGATTGCCGGCCGCCAGGGTGATGCGATCCGACACCTCGACCGACATCTCCTCAGCGATCACAGCGAGGACCGCGAGGATGAGCGCATCTCGTAGGGCAGTAGCCGACACAGGCACAGGGCCCGGGAAGGCGACTGAATACGCTACTGCACCCGCCGCGAGCGCAGCAAGACAGGCAGTAAGGACGCGATAGTTGTGTTCAGCAGTTGCCAAAGCACCCCAGCCCGTCAGAGGTGCTTGGTCTATCGGCACGTTTGCAGCAGAGCTTTAGGCCTGGTTCTCGCGAGCCTAGTGCATCTTGCTGCCGCCACCGCTGGTGACGAGAGCGAAGAGCAAGGAAGCAAGCGTCTTCTCTATCTTACTCATAGTGGATCCTCAGTCTGGCAAGCGCTCACAGGTCAGTGCATCTTCATTGAGAAGCGCATCATTCCCCCCTAAAGTTTCCGTCGTCGCTGCCGACAACTAATGGTTGACGACTCCCGTGACTGCACTCTGTCAGGCACGGGCATACGCGCATACCCTGTTCGCCTGGACATTCCGGGCATATTGCGACAGCGAAGTCGCCAGAATGGACAACACTTTTTTCGGACTTCTTCCAGGGCCGGTCTTCTCTCCCATTGGCGACCCAAATGACGTAGGCTCTCGCTGACGGCGGGCCGGAGGACCCGCACGTCAGTCCAGGGCACGGAGGCCCGCTCGGGGGGGCAGTCTCCGACAGGGAGGATCACGATCGAGGCGAACGCTGCTGCCACGAACCCGGCGTCGGTGTCATTGGCGCGCAACGGCAACTTCCTGCTGCTCTGGGCAGGCCAGTTCGTCTCGCAGATGGGCGACCGCCTGGCGATGGTCGCCTTTCCTTGGCTGGTCTACCAGAGCACGGGGTCGGCGCTCGGCACGGGGGCCGTCTTTGCCCTGTACACTCTGCCGTATGTGCTGTTCGGCGCGTTTGCCGGAGTGATCATCGACCGCTACAACAAACGCGCAGTGATGATCGCCGCCGACATCGTGCGAGGGGGCCTCGTACTCCTCGTGCCCCTGGCGGCCACGCGTTCACTGGCCGCCGTGTACGTGCTGAGCTTCGTGGTGGCGAGCGCCGCCGTCTTCTTCGACCCCTGCAAGCTCGCCATCCTGCCCGACCTCGTCACGAAAGACCGGCTGATGCGCGCCAACTCCCTGCTCGCCACCGGCGAGAACCTCACCGAGATCGTGGGCTACGCCGTGGCGGGCTTCCTCCTGGCGTACGTGTCCACCGCCACGGCCTTCCGCATCGACGCCGTCACCTTCGCGGCCTCGGCTGCCGCCCTTATACTCATGCGCTACCATGCGCCGGTTCGCGCGGCCGCGGAGCAGGCCGCCCACTCCTTCTGGCACGAGCTCCGCGAAGGCCTGAGCTTTCTCCGCAACCACCATGCCCTGTGGACGAACACGCTCATGGTGGTGGCCTTCGTCGCCGGCCTCGGCGCCAGCTATCCGCTGACCTTTCTGCTGGCGGTGCAGGTGCTGGACGCCGGCACAGAGGCCTTCGGCCTCTTCGAGGCGGTCATCGGCATCGGCTACCTGGCCGGAGCCTTGGCGTTGGCCACGTTCGCGACGCGCATCCCCAAGGGGCTGGCGATGGCGGTCGGCTGGACGGCGATGGGCGTGGGCCTGATCGCCGTGGCCGTGACCGAGGGCGTGTGGCAGGCCTGCATCCCGTTCGCGGTGCTGGGCCTGGCCAACGCGGTGGCGCTCATCGCCCTGGACACATGGCTGCAGGACGTCATCCCCGAGCAGCTGCGCGGCCGCGTGTTCGGCGCACGCTTCACGCTCACGCAGGGGACCTACGCGTTATCGGTGCTTGTAGGCGGGGCGCTGGCCGGCGTGTTCGACGTACGCGCCCTCCTCATCGTCGCCGGAGTGCTCATGGCCATCCCGGGCATCGCCGCGCTGTTCGTGCGCGAGATCCGCGACGCCTGAGCCGGCCGGGCGTCACGCCCGCGGGGGCCGTCGGCGCCCCGACTGCCGCCCGCCCGGCGCCCGGTGATACCCTTGGCGTGACATCCGCAGGGCGCCGCTGGGGCCGCGCCCTCGAACCGCGGACGCGAAAAGGAACCATGAACTCCCTGGACGACGCACACACGCCCGCGCCTGCGCCCTCCGCCGCGCCCGCGCCTGCGCCCGCAGCCGCGCCGCGCACGAGCTGGCTGCAGCTCGGCGTGGTGTCGGCGGGCAGCTTCGTAGCCTGGATCGGCTTCGGCGCGATCATCCCGTACCTGCCGATCTTCCTGAAGGAGCAGGCGCACAGCTCGATGCTCATGATCGGCGTGGTGGCCTCGATGTTCTACCTGGGCACGCTGCTCTTCTCGTCGCCCCTGGGCTGGCTCAGCGACAACATCGGGCGCAAGCCCGTGATGGTCGCCGGCGCCGCCCTGTACACGGTCGCGCTCCTGCTGTTCACCACCACCACCGACCCCTACTGGTTCGTGCTCTTCCGGCTGCTCGAGGGCATCGGCACGGCGGCGTTCGGGCCGGCGGCTCAGGCTTTTGTCGCCGACATCACCACCGAGGAGAACCGCAGCAAGGCCTACGGCTTTCTGACCACGGCGCAGTTCGGCGGGCTCATCTTTGGGCCGGCCATCGCGGCGCCGCTCTACAACCTGGTCGGCGGCGGCAAGGACGGTTTCTACGCGATCTTCTACGTCGGCGCCGCCCTGTCTGCGCTCTCGCTGCTCGCCGTCATCTTGTTCGTCCGCGAGCCGGCGGCCCTCAAGGTGCGTCGCGCCCAGCGCCTCCAGGAGATCGAGCGGCCCGGGGGTACCGGCAAGGCATCGCGCCCGCCCGTCCGTACCATCCTCACGCCGGCGATCATCGCCTTTCTGATCATCGCCTTCACCAGTCACTACGCCATGGGCGCCTTCGACGTCGTATGGAGCTTATGGCTGGAGCATCTCGGCGCCTCGATGACCTTCATCGGCCTCACCTGGATCGCCTTCAGTGTGCCCATGCTGCTCTCGTTCGTCGGGGGCATCGCCGCAGACCGCTACAGCCGCTACTGGCTGTTCGTCGGCGGCTACACGCTGTCCGCCATCGCCTGGATCTTCTACGGCGTGACCACCAACATGACGCTCTTCCTCATCGTCAACTGCCTGGAAGGCCTGGCCATCGCCTTCTCGTACCCCGCCAAGCAAGCGCTGCTCATCCAGGCCAGCCCGCGACGCTGGATCGGCACGGTGACTGGCGTTGAGTCGACCGCCATGCAGGCCGCGGGCCTGCTCGGTTCGCTGACGGCGCCGATCCTCTACGGCTGGATCTCGGGCTACATCCTGGCGGTGGCCGGCGCCATCAATCTGGTCGGGCTCGCCATCGCCGCGCCGATCCTGCACCGCGAGTGGACGCGCCTCAAGACGAGCGGGCCGATGCCCCGCCAGGCCGAGCTCGAGCGCATCGGCGATGAGGCGCGCCCTGCGGCGGCCAGCCAGCCGCCGCACGGGATGGAGTAGCGGCGGCGACCTACTTCACCCTCAGCGTGCCCCTGCCGACCACGCTGGCACTGTTGCCGGCGAGGTCCTCACCGGTGACGACGATGAGGTAGCTGCCCCTAGGCAGGCGGCAGGTGTACTTCATGTACCACCAGCCGTCGAAGTTCTCGCCGTACGCCGACGACCAGTTCTTCTTGACGACGCCGGACTTCGTCGTGATGACGAGATGCTTTTTCACTTTCGTACTCTGAGCGTCGTGCACTCTGAAGAAGAGCTTGCAGACCTTGCCGCGCACGACGGTGACGTTCTTCGCGCCGCAGACGGGGCCGACGGTGTCTCCTCCCGGGGTCGGCGCAGGCGTCGGCGTGGGCGTGACCGTGGGCGTGGGCGTAGGCGTCGGAGATGAGCCCGCAAGCAGCTTGACCTCGTCTACGAAGGCGCCCTCGTCGACGATGGAGGCGTCGCTCGTGAACAGGAACGCGATCCACACCTGACTCTTCCCGCACACATTGCCGAGGCCCGCCGGGACTGCCGTCAGGTCCATGCTCTTGTCGATCCAGCCCTGGCTGTCGGCCGAGTAGACATTGCCGTAGAAGTTCTTGTTGTCGGTCGACACGAATGCCTTGACGAGATCCACGCTCGCTTGCGTCTTGTAGTAGACCTTGTACTGGAAGGTCGCCGCGCTGACCGCGGAAAGATCGAACGGCCCCGCGATGAGCCACGCGTTCATGTTGTCGGCGTACGGGCCGGGCGGCGCGATCCTGCTGCCGGCGCAGTAGGCTGAATGCTGACCCACGGCGGCGCGGTAGGTCGTGACCGCCCACGTCGGGTCGCCCTCAAGAGTCCAAGCTGAGGTGCTCCCCTCGAAACCGTCGTAGAAGATGACGCCTGAGGGCGGCGGTGTGGGCGAAGTGGTAGGCGTAGGAGTGGGCGTCGGCGAGGCGCTCGGCGTGAGCGCCTCGTCCACGGATCCGTTGGCGGGATTTGCGGGATCGGGCTCATGCCACAACAACGAGAGCCAGAGCTTGTATTTCTTGGTAACGTAGCCCGCCGCACTGAACTCGACGTCGTATTTGCCGAACATGTCGTTCGCATCGGGATTGAGATCCAGGCGATAGTAGCCCCCAGCGTCAGTCGTGGTCGTGTAGACGAGGCTGGTGCCGGGCTGGGTGGCCTTGACCACGGCTCCGGGAATCATCTCCCCGTCGCTCGAGTCGCTGACATGACCCCAGAAGTACTTCGGCGGCCAGGCCGCTTGCCGCGGACTGTGAGCCGGGATCGCCGGGATCGCCGCGGTGCCATCGACGACCGTGATCGCGGGCCGCAAGAACTGCTTGATCGGCAGGCGCTCCAGCGTGCTCGCCCGCGCCGGCGCTGGCCACACCATCACCAGGACGAGCGCCAGGAACAGGCCCACCCCTGCCAGTGTGCGCCAGGAGATACTGCGGCCGATCACAGCGAAGCTTCCATCGACAGGCATGATCACCCTCCGTTCGTCGGTGCGCTTCCGTGGAACGCGCCTCGCAGGTCCTCTCGCCAAGAGTATGCTCATTGAGGCTCACACGCTACGGTCCTCGAGCCGCGGTCCGCCGCCTGCGAGGACGCTGCCGGCGGCGTCAGTACCGCCGGACCTCGCGGTAGAGCGTGTCGCGCTGCAGGGGCGTGCGCCCGGCAGCGCGGATCAGGCGGACCATCTCGGCGACGTCGCACTGATTGCGCACGCCGGCGGCGGCGACCACATTCTCCTCGATCATCGTGGAGCCCAGGTCGTTGGCGCCGAAGGCGAGCGCGACCTGCCCCATCTTGAGACCCTGCGTGACCCACGAGGCCTGGATGTTCGGCACGTTGTCGAGGTAGAGGCGGCTCACGGCGAGCAGCCGCAGGTAGTCGAAGCCGGTGGCGGGCTGGTGGCCGTCGGCAAGCTCCGTATTGCCGGCCTGGAAGGTCCAGGGGATGAAGGCGGTGAAGCCGCCGGTCTCGTCCTGCAGTTCGCGGATGCGGCGCAGGTGCTCGATGCGCTCGGCGGGAGTGTCGAGCGAGCCGAACATCATCGTCGCGGTGGTCTTCATGCCGAGGCCGTGGGCGACGCGCATCACGTTCAGCCACGTGTCCGTGGGGATCTTGTGCGGGCTGATGGCGCTGCGCACGCGGTCCACGAGGACCTCGGCGCCGCCGCCGGGCAGGCTGTCGAGGCCGGCGGCGCGGAGGCGGCGCAGCGTATCCTCCACGCTCAGATCGCTCATCGTGGCGATGTGCACGATCTCCGGCGGCGAGAGCGAGTGGATGTGGATCGAGTACCTCGCTTTGATGCCGCTGAAGACCTGCTCGAACCAGCAGATGTCGAGGTCGGGGTGCAGGCCGCCCTGCATCATGATGGCGGTGCCGCCG
>JAPLCL010000278.1 GCA_026392265.1 Actinomycetota bacterium | reverse complement strand
ATCCCGCCTCACCGCCGGCCTGCAATGTGGCAAGCGCCTCTGGCTCGCCATCCATCGCCCCGAGCTCGAGGTCTACAGCGCCGACACGCGGCGCCGCTTTGCCGCGGGCAACAGCGTCGGCGAGATGGCCCGCGAGCTCTACGGCGCCGGCGAGCTCATCGACGGCGGTCGCAACCTCAGCCAGGCCCTGCGTGACACCGAGGCCGCCCTGGCGGCGCCCGGCGACGTCACGCTCTACGAGGCCACCTTCCGCCACAGCGGCGTCCTCATCCGCGCCGACATCCTGGAGCGCCGCGACGGACGCTACCGTATGGTCGAGGTCAAGTCGGCCACGCGGCTCAAGGAGTACCACCTGCAGGACGTGGCCATCCAGGCGTGGGTGACCGAGGGCGCCGGGGTGCCGCTCGACGTCCTCGGCGTGGCCGTCATCGACACCGACTTCGTCTACCCCGGCGGCGGCGACTACCGCGGCCTGCTGCGCGAGATCGCGGTCGCCGACCAGGCGCGCCCGCTGATGGCACATATCCCCGGGTGGGTGCGCGGCTTCAACGAGCTGCTTGCGGGGCCGCTCCCGGCGATCAAGACGGGCGCCCACTGCCGACGCCCCTTCGAGTGCCCGTTCATCTCGTTCTGCGAGGAACAGGAGGGCAAGCTGCCGTGCGCCCGTGATGACGAGCTCGACCTCGCCGGGGCCTGTCGGCCCTCCGCTTCGAGCGACACAACGGCGGGCACCGTGGACCCGGCGGCCAACGCCTTCCTTGGCCCTCTGCCGTACCCGAGGTACTACCTCGATTTCGAGACTGTGCAGTTCGCCGTGCCGCTGTGGGCCGGCACCAAGCCCTTCCAGCAGCTGGTCTTTCAGTGGTCGTGCCACGTTGAGGCGCGACCCGGCGAGCTGGAGCATCTGGAGTTCCTCGATACCAGCGGCGCGGCGCCCATGCGCGCCGCCGCCGAGGCTCTGCTGGCGGCGCTCGGCGGCGAGGGCCCCATCTTCGTCTACCACGACTTCGAGAAGTGGCGCCTGATGGAGATGGCGGGTATGTTCCCCGACCTCGCGGCGCCTCTCGAGGCGGTCATGGGGCGCCTCGTCGACCTGCTGCGCCTCACTCGCGACCACTATCGTCACCCCGCGCTCAACGGTTCGTTCTCGCTCAAGACGGTGCTTCCGACCATCGACCCCGAGCTCGACCACGCGCTGCTCGCCGACGTGCAGGACGGCCTCTCGGCACAGGCCGCCTTCCACGAAGCGACGGCGCCCGACACGCCGGCGGACCGCCGCGAGGTAGTCCGCCGATCCCTGCTCGAGTACTGCGCTCTCGACACGCTGGCGCTGGTACGCGTCGCCCATCGCCTGGGCAGTGCCTGAGAGGAGATCTATGGATCATCGCATCGAGATCGAGATGGACGGCCAGGCCGTCACGACGCTCGCCGACATCGTGCCCGCCCGCGGCCCACTGCGCGTGCTGTTCATCGGCAAGACGCCGTCGCCGGCCAGCGTGGAGGCTGGGCACTACTTCGAGGGGCGCATGGGCAAGGGGCTCTGGAAGCGCCTCGACGAGGTGGGTCTGCTGCACGCCGCACAGGGCGAGTGGCCCGACGACCTCCTGCTCGCCAACGGCTTCGGG
>JAPLCL010000010.1 GCA_026392265.1 Actinomycetota bacterium | reverse complement strand
TGGGAGTTCAACGTGCACCTCAAGCTCGGCGCCGGCGCCTTTGTCTGCGGCGAGGAGACCGCGCTCATCGCGAGCATCGAGGGCAAGCGCGGCATGCCGCGTACGCGCCCGCCGTTCCCGGCCGTCTCGGGGCTGTGGGGCAAGCCCACCAACATCAACAACGTCGAGACCTTCGCCAACATTCCCTGGATCGTCATGCACGGCGCCGAGGCCTATGCGGCGCTGGGCGTGAAGCACTGCCGCGGCACCAAGGCCTTCAGCCTCGCCGGCAAGCTCGTCAACGGCGGGCTCGCCGAAGTGCCCATGGGCTCCACGTTGCGCCACATCATCTTCGACGTCGGCGGCGGCATCAAGAACGGCAGGCAGTTCAAGGCGGTCCAGCTCGGTGGTCCTTCCGGTGGGTGCATCCCAGCGTCCCTGCTGGACACACCGGTCGACTACGAAAGCCTCGCCGCGACCGGCGCCATCGTCGGCTCCGGCGGCATGGTCGTCGTGGACGACGAGACCTGCATGGTCGACCTGGCGCGCTTCTTCCTCGACTTCACGCAGAAGGAGTCGTGTGGCAAGTGCGTGCCCTGCCGCCTCGGCACCAAGCGCATGCTCGAGACCCTCGACCGCATCATCGCCGGCGACGGCCGCCAGGGCGACATCGAGCTCCTCGAAGAGCTCAGCCACTACATCATCGACGGCACGCTGTGCGCGCTCGGCGGTACGGCGCCGAACCCCGTGCTCACGACGATCAAGTACTTCCGCGAGGAGTACGAGGCGCACGTCAACGAGAAGCGCTGCCCGGCAGGCAAGTGCAAGGCCCTGATCACGTACTACATCGACGCCGAGGCCTGCACCGGCTGCATGCTCTGCGCCAAGAAATGCCCCACCAGCTGCATCAGCGGCGAGAGGAAGCAGCTCCACGTCATCGACGTGAGCAACTGCATAAAGTGCGACACCTGTCGCCAGGTGTGCAAGTTCGACGCCGTGAAGGTGCGCTCGGGCATCGAGCAGCCCGTCGCGGCCGCCGCTCAGGGAGCGTAAGGGGACGATGGCCACCATCGCCGACGACATCACGCGCACCAAGGCCCGGCCCGGCCAGGTACTCCTGACCATCGACGGTCAGGAGGTCGCCTGCGAGCGCGGCGACACCGTCCTCGAGGCGGCGCAGCGCATCGGCATCCACATCCCCACGCTGTGCTACGAGCCGCGGCTGCCGGCGACCTCCGCCTGCCGCATGTGCATCGTCGAGGTCGAGGGCGCCCGTAAGATGCCGACCAGTTGTTCTACGGCGGTCGCCGACGGCATGGTCGTGCACACCAACACCGACAAAGTGCGCGCCATGCGCCACCTGTACCTCGAGCTGCTGCTCAGCGACCACAACTCGTTCTGCACGCCGCCCTGCCGCGATGCCTGCCCCACGCACATCAAGATCCCCCAATTCCTCGAGTACATCGCGCACAAGGACTACAAGAACGGGGTGCGCAAGCTGCGCGAGGACCTGCCCTTCCCGGCCGTGCTCGGGCGCGTCTGCCCGCGGCCCTGCGAAGGCCCGTGCCGCCGGCAGCTCGTCGAGCACCCCATCACGATCTGCCAGCTGCACCGCTTCATGGCAGATCAGACGATCGACGACGAGCAGACCGGCGAGCTGCTGCTGCCGGTCGAGCCCAGGCCCGACTCCGGCAAGCGCATCGCCATCGTCGGCGGCGGGCCCGCCGGCCTCGCCGCCGCTTTCTACGCCCGGCTCGAGGGGCACGCCGTCAAGATCTTCGAGGCGCTGCCCAAACCGGGCGGCATGCTGCGCTACGGCATCCCCAGCTACCGCCTGCCGCGCGATCTCCTGGACAAGGAGATCAATGTGCTCTGGCGCATGGGCGTGGAGATCCAGGTGAGCAGCCGCCTCGGCGTCGACTACCAGCTCGAAGACCTGTTCGAGGAGGGCTTCGACACCGTGTTCCTGGCCCTGGGCGCCTTTGCCTCCAACGGCATGGGCATCCCCGGCGAAGACGCCGACGGCGTGGTCACCGCGGTCGACTTTCTCGGCGACCTCGAGCTCTACGGCAAGGTCCACGTCGGCGACAAGGTCACCGTCATCGGCGGCGGCTTCACGGCCATGGACGCCTGTCGCACCTCCGTGCGCGAGGGCGCCGCCCAGGTCACCTGCCTGTACCGCCGCTCGCGCAAGGAGATGCCCGCCCACCACACCGAGGTCGACGAGGCCGAGGAGGAGGGCGTCAAGCTGGAGCTGCTCTGCGCGCCCGTGCGCGTCGTCACCGACGCCGCC
>JAPLCL010000361.1 GCA_026392265.1 Actinomycetota bacterium | reverse complement strand
CCTCTTTGGCGCCCGCGTTGAACAGCATCTCGACGAGCTTACTGGTGGGGTTACCGCGCACGATGGAGTCGTCGACCACCACGAGGCGCTTGCCGCGGATCCCGGCGCTCAGCGGAGTGAGCTTCATGCGGATGCCCACCTGGCGCAGCTGGTCGTCGGGCTGGATGAAGGTGCGGTGCACGTAGCGGTTCTTGATGAGGCCCTCGGCGTAGGGGATGCCGGAGGCTGAGGCGTAGCCGATGGCCGCCGGCATGCCGGTGTCGGGTACGGGGATGACGAGGTCGGCCTCGACCGGCGCCTCCAAGGCCAGGTGCTTACCCATCTCCTGGCGCACGAGGTGCAGCGTGCGCCCGGCCATGGTGCTGTCGGGCCGGGCAAAGTAGATGAACTCGAAGATGCAGAGCGCTGGGCGCGAGCCCTCGAGCTCCACGCGCTCGCTGCGCAGCCCGTGCTCCGTATCGACAATGACGATCTCGCCGGGCTGGATCTCGCGGACGAAATCGGCGCCGATGATGTCGAGCCCGGCGGTCTCGCTGCTGATCACGGGGTGCCCCTCGTAGCTGCCCAGGCAGAGCGGACGTACGCCGTAGGGGTCGCGGAAGCCGACCAGCGCGTCGCTCGACATGACCGCCGCCGAAAAGGCGCCGCGGATCTTGGCGACGGCCGTGCGCACGGCGCCCAGCAGGTCGCCCTCGGCTTCATGGGCGATGAGCGCCGTGATCACCTCGGTGTCGGTGGTGCCGGCGAACTTCACGCCTTGGGCGATCAGCTCGTCGCGCAGCTCGGTGGTGTTCACCAGGTTGCCGTTGTGGCCCAGGGCGATCACATCGCCGTTGCGGCTGCGCACCAGGGGCTGCGAGTTCTGCCAGTGGCTCGAGCCGGTGGTGGAGTAGCGCACATGGCCAATGGCGTGCTGGCCGCTCAGGCTCTGGAGCATCTGCTCGTTGAAGACCTGGCTCACGAGGCCCAGATCCTTGATGACCGTGATCTGGCCGTCGTCGGCCACGGCGATACCGGCGCTCTCCTGGCCGCGGTGCTGCAGAGCGTAGAGGCCGAAGAACGTCAGGCGCGCGACATCGCGCCCCGGCGCGTGGATGCCGAAGACGCCACAGCTGTCGTGCCAACGGTCGTCGTACAAGGCGCTCGGTTCGTGGCTGTTCAGGTGAGTCGCTGCGGCAGCGACTCGTAAGCAGAATGGAGCTCGCCCACCGCGACGGTGAAGAGCTCCCTGCCCTCCATGGTACACCTCAGGTTCGAGCCGGTCACCCTGCCGAGGACGCGATGCGGCAGCCCGCCGAGCACCTCGTCCAGTGGCCCGAGCAGCGCTGCCGCGACGGTGACGATCACCCGGGTCGGAGCCTCGCCGAAGAGGGCGAGGTCTGGCCGCCCTGCGGCGCCGGCGACAGACGCGGCGGCGCCGAGGTCGACGTCGGCGCCGAGCCAGCGGCCTTTTCGGCCGCTCCGCGGCGCCTCAGGATCTGCGAACTGCGCGCCGCCGGTCGAGCCGCTGGCCAGGCAGCACTCGGCCAGCGCCACGGCGAGACCGCCCTCGGCGCAGTCGTGGGCGCTCTTCAGCAGCCGCGCCTCGATGGCCGCGCGGAGTCGGGCCTGCACTTGCACTTCGAGGTCCAAATCGACATCGGGCACGCGGCCCTCGACCTTGCCGTAGGCGACCTTCTGGTACTCGGAACCGTCCATCCAGGCGGCCGCGGCGCCGAGCAGCACGATGACGTCGCCCTCGGCTTTGAAGGCGTCGTCGATGTGCACGCTGACGTCGTCGTAGATGCCGAGCATGCCGATCATCGGCGTGGGGTAGATGGCCTGACCGAAACTCTCGTTGTAGAAGCTCACGTTGCCGCTCACCACCGGCGTGTCCAGCGCCTCGCAGGCCTGTGCGATGCCCTCGACGGCCTGCTCGAACTGCCAGTAGATCTCGCCCTTCTCGGGGTTACCGAAGTTGAGGCAGTCGGTGACCGCCACCGGCAGCGCCCCCGCGCAGGCCAGGTTGCGGGCCGCCTCGGCGACCGCCGCCTTGGCGCCTCGATACGGATCGAGGTAGCAGTGGCGGCCGTTGCAGTCGTTGCTGAAGGCGATCCCTCGAGTGGTGTCTTTGATGCGCAGCACCGCGGCGTCGGAGCCGGGGATCTGCACGGTGTTGGCCTGGACGATGTAGTCGTACTGCTCGAAGGCCCAGCGCTTGCTCGCGATGTTGGGCGCGGCGAGCAGATCCGTGAGCGCCGCGCCCAAGTCGGCCGGTCGCGGGTACGCGGCGTCGTCCAAGGAGACGGGCTCGTCGACGATGTAGTCCGGTTTCACGGACGGCGTGCGGATCACGGGGCTCTCGTCGGCCAGGCGGCGAGCGGGGATGTTGGCGACGCGCTCGCCGTGCCACCAGATGCGCAGCATCTTGCTGTCGGT
>JAPLCL010000411.1 GCA_026392265.1 Actinomycetota bacterium | reverse complement strand
GAGGCGATGGGCATCCACACCTCGCGCTACAAGCTCCTGTCGTACGCCACGGGGGCGTTCTTCGCCGGCGCCATGGGCGTCTTCTTCGGGCACTACCTCAACTACATCTCGCCGAGCAGCTTCATGCTCATGGAGTCGTTCCTCATCCTGAGCCTGGTCGTCCTCGGCGGCATGGGTAACATCGCCGGCCCTGTCCTGGGCGCGATCGTTTGGGTAGGTCTGCAAGAATGGCTGCGCGACTTCCCCTTTGTGCAGGCCCACCCCGAGACGCGCGGGATCGCCCTGGGGCTGATCCTCGTGCTCCTCATGGTGTTCCGCCCGCAAGGCTTGCTGGGGTCCCTGCGCGTGAAGCTGGAGATGCGGCCCGACAGCAAGGGAGAAGCAGAGCAGGAACGGGAAGTCTGGTCCGATGCCGGCCACTGAACCCTTGCGCGTGCTCGAAACGACACGGCTGGTCAAGGCCTTCGGGGGCCTCGTGGCCGTCAACAAGGTCGACTTCCACGCCGACGAGAACGAGATCGTCGGCTTGATCGGTCCCAACGGCGCCGGCAAGACCACGCTGTTCAACGCCATCACCGGCGTGTACGGACCCACCTCCGGCACCATCCGCTTCAAGGGCCGCGAGATCGCCGGCCTGCTGCCGTCAAAGGTCACCAAGCTGGGCGTCGCGCGCACCTTCCAGAACATCCGCCTGTTCAACGAGATGACGGCGCTGGAGAACATCATGGTGGGGCAGCACTGTCGCACGCACAGCGGCGTGCTCCGCGTTGTGCTGCGCACGCCCAAGGCAACGCGCGAAGAGAAGGAAGTACGCGACAAGAGCGTTGCCCTGCTCGAGTACGTGGGCCTGGGGGGCCACGCCGATGAGCTGGCCAAGAACCTGCCCTACGGCTCGCAGCGGAGGCTGGAGATCGCCCGGGCGATGGCCACGGAGCCGGTGCTGCTGTTTCTTGACGAGCCGGCGGCCGGCATGAACCCGCAAGAGACCGCCGCCCTGCTGCAGCTCATCCGCCGCATCCGCGACGAGGGCATGACTATCATCCTCATCGAGCACGATATGAAGGTGGTCATGGGCAGCTCGGACCGCGTCGTCGTGCTCGACCACGGCGAGAAGATCGCCGAAGGCTCCCCGGACGTCGTGCGCAATGACCCCAGGGTCATCGAGGCCTACCTGGGAAAGAGCGCGTAGGTGGGCCCCGCGGCGAGAGTGGATAGCGTAGCCGGAGAGGTCATGCTGGACGTCCAGGACATCCACGTGTTCTACGGCAACATCGAAGCCATCAAAGGCGTCTCTCTGCAGATCCGGAAGGGCGAGATCGTCACCCTCATCGGCGCCAACGGCGCCGGCAAGAGCACCACGCTCAACGCGATCTCAGGGCTGCAGCGCCCGCGTTCGGGCAAGATCTTCTACGAGGGCCGCGACCTCGCCAGTGTACCTCCCTACGACGTGGTCACTTTGGGGCTGTCCCAGGCGCCCGAAGGGCGCCGCATCTTCCCCCGCATGACGGTCAAGGAGAACCTCGAGATGGGCGCCTTCTCACGCAAGGGACAGGATCTTGCCGCCGACTTCGACCGGGTCTTCGACCTGTTCCCGGTGCTCAAGGAACGCGAGTCCCAGACCGGCGGCACGCTGTCGGGCGGCGAGCAGCAGATGCTGGCCATGGGCCGCGCCCTGATGGCCGGACCCAAGCTCATGATGCTCGACGAGCCCTCGATGGGCCTGGCGCCCATGCTCGTCGAGAAGATCTTCGACATCATCAAGGAGATCAACGCCCAGGGCACCACCATCCTTCTGGTGGAGCAGAACGCCCACGTGGCGCTCGAGATCTGCGACCGCGGCTACGTCCTCGAGACCGGCAAGGTGACGCTCTCTGACGACGGCGCGGCCCTGCTCGACAACCCCCACGTGCAGGACGCGTACCTGGGCGTAGCATAGCGGCGGCGCGTTCTACGACGTGCGCCGCCGCCTCGGCTTCATGCCGAAGAGAGGGCGCACGACCCCCCAGCGCCTGATGGCGACCTCGTAGACGGCGACGGTCAGGGCGAACGACGTCGCCGCGATGAGCGTGAACTTCAGAGGGATGCCCACGCCCCATTGCACCACGACGTACGCGATCAGGACGATCACCGTCTGGTGCAGGATGTAGAACGGGTAGGCGGCCTCGGTCGCGTAGGAGTAGGCACGGCCCGTGCGCTGGGCGTAGCGATGGAAGAGGCCCATCAGGCCCACGATCACCATCCAGAGGCCGACCTGGTACCCCAGCCAGTTGACCACCGAGTCCTGCCAACTGGGGTCGGGG
>JAPLCL010000351.1 GCA_026392265.1 Actinomycetota bacterium | reverse complement strand
TGCGTGCACTGCGGCATCTCGCTGCCCGAGATCCAGCCGCGCATCTTCAGCTTCAACAGCCCGCACGGCGCCTGCCCCACCTGTCACGGGCTCGGCTCCACCCAGGAGATCGACCCGGCGCTCGTGGTCCCCGACGGGTCGGTGAGCATCGACAAGGGCGCGCTGCTGCCATACGGGCAACTCTCGTTCGGCTGGCTCGAGCAGGTGTTCGAGTCCATCGCCACGGCCTTCGGCGTCGACACCGACAAGCCGTGGGACGAGTTGCCCGAGGAGCAGCGTGACCTCTTTCTGTACGGTACCGGCAAGGAGCGCATCCCCCTCAGCTATCGCAACTACCAGGGCCGCATGCGCCACTACACGGCGAGCTTCCAAGGCATCCTCAAGCACCTGCAGCGGCGCTTCGCCGAGACCGAGTCGGAGCAGGTGCGCCAGAAGATCGCGGAGTACATGGCCGACAGGCCGTGTCCGGACTGTCACGGGGCACGGCTCAAGCCCACCAGCCTCGCCGTCACGCTGGGCGAGCGCAACATCAACGAGTTCACGCTGATGAGCGTGCGCGAGGCGCTCGGCTTTCTGCAGGCGCTGCAGCTCACCGACACGGAGCGGCTCATCGGCGGGCGCGTCATCAAGGAGATCGGCGAGCGCCTCACCTTTCTCAACGATGTCGGCGTGGGCTATCTCTCGCTGCAGCGCTCCTCGGCCACGCTCAGTGGCGGCGAGGCGCAGCGCATCCGCCTGGCCACGCAGATCGGCTCGGCGCTGGTCGGCGTGCTCTACATCCTCGACGAGCCCAGCATCGGCCTGCACCAGCGCGACAACCGCCGCCTCATCGACACGCTGCTGCGCCTGCGCGACCTGGGCAACACCGTCATCGTCGTCGAGCACGACGAAGAGACGATGCGCTCGGCCGACCACATCGTCGACATGGGGCCGGGGGCCGGCGAGCACGGCGGCAGTGTGGTCGCCGAAGGCACGCCGCGCCAGATCATGGACGACCCGGCCTCGCTCACCGGCGATTTCCTGGCCGGGCGCCGGAGCATCGCCCTGCCCCGCCAGCGTCGCCTGCCGCTCGAGTGGTTCACGGTGCGCGGCGCCCGCATGCACAACCTGCGCGGCATCGACGTGGCCTTTCCCGTGTCGGCCTTCACCTGCGTCACCGGCGTCTCCGGCTCCGGCAAGTCCACGCTGGTCAACGACATCCTCTACAAGGGCATGGCGAGTCGTCTGAGCCGCGTCTCCAAGCTGCGTGCAGGCGACCACGACAGAATCGACGGCGCGCGCCTCCTCGACAAGGTCATCGACATCGACCAGTCGCCCATCGGCCGCACGCCGCGCAGTAACCCGGCCACGTACACGGGCGTTTTCGACCACATCCGCCAGCTCTTTTCGCAGACCCCCGAGAGCAAGCTGCGCGGCTACAAGCCGGGGCGCTTCAGCTTCAACGTCAAGGGCGGCCGCTGCGAGACCTGCAAGGGCGATGGCCAGATCAAGATCGAGATGCACTTTCTGCCCGACGTGTACGTGCCCTGCGAGGCCTGCCGCGGCAAGCGCTACAACCGCGACACGCTGGAGGTCTGGTACAAGGGCAAGAACATCGCCGAGGTGCTCGAGCTGAGCGTCGAGGACGCCGTCGAGTTCTTCGCCAACGTGCCGCGCATCGCGCGCCGACTCAAGGCGCTCGACGAGGTCGGCCTGGGCTACATCAAGCTCGGCCAGCCGGCCACCACGCTCTCCGGCGGCGAGGCGCAGCGCGTCAAGCTCGCCAGCGAGCTCAGCAAGGTAGCCACCGGGAAGACGCTGTACATCCTCGACGAGCCCACCACCGGCCTGCACTTCCAGGACATCGACAAGCTCCTCGAGATGCTGCAGCGGCTCGTGGACCAGGGCAACACGGTGGTCGTCATCGAGCACAACCTGGACGTCATCAAGTCGGCCGACTGGATCGTCGACCGCGGGCCCGAGGGCGGGGAAGAGGGCGGCGCCATCGTCGCCGTGGGCACTCCCGAGGACCTCGTCGCGCAGGCGGCCACGTCGCACACCGGGGATTTCCTCGCGCGCGTGCTCGGCGGCGAGAAGGCTGCGACGCCGGCCTAAGGGGTGGCCGTCGGCGTGCGCCCCGTCGGCGGGATCCAGCATGTCAGGTGCCCGCCGTGCGCTCTCGCAGACTGCCCCCGACGGCCGCTCACCGTGGTGCTCCGGTCGTAGGCAGAAGAAGACAGTCGGCGCGGACGCTCCTGCACAGGCTGCCGGCTCTTCGTGAGAGCGCATCGCAGCCTCATGGTCGGGGGTCATGTTCGCGTTGCGTCACTCCAGCCCAGTCGTTATACTTCTGGTATGAAGACTGCGATCTCGATACCAGATGACGTGTTCGCCGAGGCTGACAAGCTCGCACGGGAGCTTAAGCAGTCACGCAGCCAACTTTATAGCCGCGCTGTGCGCGAGTATGTCGCGCGGCACTCAGCCGACAGCGTCACCGCCGCCCTCGACGCCCTGTGTGCGGAGGAGCCGATAGCGGACGCGGAGTTCGTCCGCAGGGCCGGGCGTCGCGGGCTCGAACGGTCTGAATGGTGATCGCCCAAGGGGAGGTCTGGTGGGCGGATCTGGAGGAGCCGACAGGCTCTGAACCAGGCTATCGCCGCCCGGTGGTCGTCGTACAGAGCGACTCGTTCAATCGTAGTCGCATCGCGACCGTGCTGTGCGTGCCGCTGACAGGCAATCTGCGTTGGGCCGACGCCCCGGGCAACGTGCCCCTCGGCCCTGCCGTGACCGGGTTGCCCAGGGACTCGGTCGCCAACGCCTCGCAGATCATGACGCTCGACAGATCGACGCTCACCGACCGGGTCGGGCAGCTGCCGCACAGCAAGCTCGACCTCGTGCTCTGTGGAATCGATGTCGTTCTCGGGCGGTAGACTCGCGTCGAACAATGGCTTCCACCAGACACTACGCCGCCGCCCGAGGCAGTCGGGAGCCTCGCATGCCGTTGGGGGGGTGTACCATGCAAGTCGACGAGCATGGCGCGTCGGAGCACCGGCAGTGGCTGCGCCGGCGTCGCCGGGCAAGGAGGCGAGGAGCATGGACGTGGCGAGGAACCCGCGCCGATCTTGGCGCAGGCCGGAACTGATTGCGCTGATGCGGAGCGGGCCAGAGGAGACGGTTCTGACGGCGTGCAAGTATCCGACCCCAACTCTGACTCCCAATACGACCTACGCCAACTGCCTGATCCCTGCTTGCGGAGATTTCTGCACTGCAAGGGGGGCCTCCTAGGCCTGCCCTAGGGCCTGCTGCTCGCGGGGATCGGTGAGTTCCTCAAGCCCATCGAGCTGAGCCAGAATCAGCTGGCGCTGAGCCTCGGGGTCCACGCGCGAAAGATCAACGAGATCGTCTTGCGCAAGCGCCGGATCACCGCTGAGACCGCGTTGCGGCTCGCGCGCTACTTCGGAACCACCCCTCAGTTCTCGCTCGGTCTGCAGGCAGACTACGATCTCGACGAACGCCTTGACCGCGAGGTCCGCGTGCGCGCGTTGGCCGGATAGC
>JAPLCL010000060.1 GCA_026392265.1 Actinomycetota bacterium | reverse complement strand
ATCTTCTTATTTGTGAAGACCATCGGCTGCACAAAGGACTGCCTGGGCTACCGCAACATGATCAACGCAGGTCAGATGACGCGCCAGGAAGCGCTGGAGCAGGAAGAGCAGGCGCTCCGGGCTCCTCGGGAGCACGTCGAGGAACTACTTGATGAACGAATCGGACTCTCCAAGAGCGAAATCGCCCGGGTTGTCGAACGTCACGTAATTCCCCAGACCGGACGCCAAACAATTCCCCACCCGGTCTCGTGCGTTTCTTCTACCCCTTCTGACCTCCTTTCTCAAGCCTGCCGCCCTGCCCCGGTCGCCGCCTGGGCCGGTAGCTCTTGCCCTCCATGTGCACGTGGTAGGAGCTGTTCACCAGCCGATCAAGCACGCTCTCGGCGACCACGGCATTGGGGAACAGCTCGTACCAGTCCTTCGGTGAGCGGTTGGCCGTGATGATGAAGGAGCCCTGCTGCGAGCGCTCGCTGACGAGCTCGTAGAAGTCGTCGCCCTGGGCGCCCGTGAAGGGCCGCAGGGCGAAGTCGTCGAGGATCAGCAGATCGAAGCGCGCGAGGCGCCGCAGGCGGCTCTCCCAGCTGCCGTCGGCGCGTCCTCCGGCAAGCTCGGCGAGCAGGCGGCTGGTCTTGGCGAAGAGCACCGAGCAGCCGCGCCGGCAGGCGGCGTGCCCGAGCGCCTGCGCAACGTGCGTCTTGCCCACCCCCACGGGCCCGTAGAGCAGCACCGACTCGCCGCGCTCCAGGAAGCGCAGGGCCGCGAGGTCGCGGATCAGCGGCGCCGGCAGGGACGGGTTGTAGGCAAAGTCGAACTCCTCGAGCGTCACTGCGCTCTCGAAGCGCGCCCGGCGGATGCGTTCTGAGAGCGCCTTGGCCTCGCGCCGGCTGATCTCGTCTTCGAGCAGCACCTCAAGGAACTCGAGGTGCCCGAGCTCGCCGCCGCGCGCCTGCGCGAGGCGCGCCTCGAGGGTCGCGAGCATCCCCGAGAGGCGCAGGCTCTTGAGCTTTGCTTCGAGCTGATGGGTCTCCATGGTCAGGCCTCCAGATCGGCGAACAGGGCGAGGGGTCCGTGCAGGTGGGCGGGGGCCAGGGGCGCCGCAGCCTCCGGCTCAGTCGTGAGCTGCTCGCGGCCCGCCGCAAGGATGCCCTTGACGGTGCGGTAGCAGGGGTCACCGACCTCGAGCGCCAGGGCGCAGGCGAGCTCGAGGCGCGCGGCTCCGTAGGTATCCGCAAGATGGACCACCCCCTGGGCGCTTCTCAGGCGGTGCAGCGCCTGCACGCCGAGGAGGCCGGCGATGAGGGCAGTGGTCGCCGGCCCGATCTCCTTGGCGCGGCGCCGGCACCAGGAGGGGTTACGCATGAAGAAGGCCGCCTTGGCCTCGGGGTAGTCCTGCCAGTCGGTCGCGCGCCGGCCTTTGCCGACGCGCACGTGGCTCTTCACCAGTTCGTGACCTGAGTAGGCGAAGAGCATCCCCTCCGTCGTGCGCACGTCGAGGCGCGCGCCGATCAGGCGGAAGGGCACCGAGTAGAGGGCGCCGCGGACGCAGATGTGGCAGTCCGGGGAGACCTTGGCTGTCTGCCAGGTGGCGGCCTCGAAGGGACGCCGCGGCAGGGCGAGGAGATGCTCTTGCTCAAGCGCCCGGAAGACGACCTCCGGCCTCGCGCCGGCCAGGGGCCGGGCGCTGCGCTGCCCGGCCACGGCGCTCGACCAGGAGGCCGCCTGCGTGCGCATCGCCGGAAGGTCGACGAACTCGCGGCCACTGAAGAAGCTGTCGCGCACGTAAGGGACCATGCGCTCGACGCGCGGCTTGTCCTTGGGATGGGCGATGCGCGCCGGGTCGACGAGGCAGCCGTAGTGGTGGCTGAGCTCTGAGTAGCCGCGGTTGAGGCGCGGGTCGTAGAGATCCGCCTTGAGCACGCCGCTGCCGAGGTTGTCGGGGACGAGGCGCTGGGGGGCGCCGTCAAAGAAGGCGAAGGCGGCGACGTGCGCCGCGAGGAACTCGGGCTGCGTCATGCGCAGTACCGGATAGCAGAAGAGGTGCCGCGAGAAGGCAAGCACCATGATGAAGGCCCAGACGCGCCTGCGGGCGCCGCTCTGTGGGTCCGTCCAGCTGCCGAGGTGGCCG
>JAPLCL010000261.1 GCA_026392265.1 Actinomycetota bacterium | reverse complement strand
TACACCGGCAGCGTGGTCGGCACGGGGCCCACGTAGCCCGGCGCGATGCCCTGGGCAGCGAGCACCTCGTCGGCCGCCGCCAAGCGGAACTCCGCGCCCAGCGCCCTTCGCAGCTTGAGCTCGCTGAGCTCGCGGTCGCCGACTTTCTCGGTCTGCCGGCCAGGGCGTTCCTCAAGGCGCTGGTCATGACCGTCGAGAGTGGATCAGAAGGCGCGACGGTCGGCGGCACCGCGGCCCCCGGCGCGGACGCCCCCCGTCAGGTCATGGTCCTGCTCCGCGGCGACCGCGAGCTCAGCGAGCTCAAGCTGCGTAGGGCGCTGGGCGCGGAGTTCCGCTTGGCGGCGGCCGACGAGGTGCTCGCTGCCCAGGGCATCGCGCCGGGCTACGTGGGCCCCGTGCCGACCACGCTGCCGGTGTACGCGGACGAAGAGCTACGCCGCGGCCACTACGTCGCCGGCGCCAACAAACCCGGCCACCACCGCACCGGAGTCAGCCTCGCGATGGTGCCGCAGGCGACCTTCTGCGATCTGCGCCGCGCGGCTCCGGGCGACCCCTGTCCGCAGTGCCTCGGCGACCTCGAAGGCGCCCGCGTCATCGAGGTCGGTAACATCTTCCAGCTCGGCACCAAGTATTCGGAGCCTATGGGCGCCACCTTCCTCGACGTGGACGGCAAGGAGCAGCCCATCGTCATGGGCAGCTACGGCATCGGCCTGGCGCGTATCGCCGCCGCGGCCATCGAGCAGCACCACGACGGCAACGGCATCGTGTGGCCGTCGGGCATCACTCCGTTCGACGTGCACCTCGTGCTGGTGCGCGCTTCGGACGAGGTGCAGGCCGCGCTGGCGGAGCAGCTCTACGCGGAGCTGGCCGCGGTCGGCCTTGACATCCTCTTCGACGACCGCGACATGAGCCCCGGTATCAAGTTCAAGGACGCCGACCTGCTCGGCTGCCCGGCGCAGATCGTGGTGGGGAAGAGGGCCCCCGAGGGACTCGTGGAGCTCAAGGATCGGGCTTCGGGCGAGCGCCGCGACGTACCCGTCGCTGAGCTCGTCGCCGCGTTACGCGAGCTTCTGGGCCGCGGCTGAGGCTTCCGCGCGGCTCTTCCCGAGCCGTATGCGTAACCTGCCTTGGCAACAAGGGTACTCATACCTCTCAAGTATCCGGCCCTCCGGGCGATACCTCTAGGTGCAATGAGTGCCATGTACACAACTCCCATAGCCAAGAACAGGTTCTCGCAGGAGAGGTTCCCGCTCGCCCTCAAGGGTCTGATGGATGAGCGGCACCTCAGTTACCGCCAGCTCGCGTACAAGACGAAGCTCTCGGCCGGTTACTTGAACCATCTGACCAAAGGCACGCGCCCGGTGCCGGCCGATCCGGTCCTTGCCGTGCTCGCCGAAGCGCTCTGCGTCGAGCCGGACTTCTTCGTGGAATACCGGCTGCGGCAGGTGGCGGGCGTGCTGGACGACGCTCCGCTCCTGGCCGACAAGCTGTACGGCATCCTGCTCCGCAACCTGCCCGTGCCCGACGACATCGGCGAGTCCCTGAGCCACCCGCGCAATGGCGGCGGCAATGGGCGCGCGCAGACTGCCGTCGTCGGTTTCTAGAAGAGTAGCCCCCCGCTGACAGTAGGTGGGAAGTGCGACGACCGGCCTATCGGCCGGTCGTCGTGCGTACGCGTGCGCACGCGCCTGCGTCCTTGGGCTCAGTCTGTCGGCGGGCGGGGGTAGAACCGCGCGAACAGCACCGGCGCCGCGACGGCGAGCGGCAAGAGGATCAGCGTGGGGAAGACGGGGTGACCCTCGAACGCGAGGCGATAGATGATGGCCAGGGACGAAAGCGCCGCGAAGGCCATCACCACCTGGATCATGAGCCGATGCCGCCAAGGGTCGCGGGCCGCGGACAGGGCGCCGAAGCCGATCGCGAGGAGCGCGGCGGCGAGGATCTTACCGGAGGTGGTGTCGGCCAGGTCGCCGGCGTTGCCGAGGGCGAAGGCGAGGGGAATGGCGATCGCCACGCTGCCGATGGCGTAGACGATGAGCAGGATCCGCGCCACCGCGTTTCTGTCTCGCACAGAGAGCTCCATGAGCGGGAGGAGAAAATGGTCGGCGTGGCCGGATTTGAACCGGCGACCCCTAGTCCCCCAGACTAGTGCGCTAACCAGGCTGCGCCACACGCCGACCGTACGGCGGGTATTCTAGCACAGGGGGCGGCGGCGAAGCCTGCGCGCCCTGTCTGCTACACTGCCGGTCATGCAGCGCCTCATGCGCCACGTGCCCAACATTCTCACCGTCGCCCGTCTTCTGGCGCTGCCGTTCGTCGTCTGGACCTACTCTCTGTACGCGCCGGGCGCCGCCTGGACGACCGCCTGGATCGTCCTCTTCGCGGCGCTCAGCGACGTCGCCGACGGCCTCATCGCCCGCAGTTACGACGTGCAGAGCGAGTTCGGCCGCTGGGTGGACCCCACCGTGGACCGGCTCTTCTTTTTCACGCTGGTGGCCATGCTCTGGTACTTCGGCACGCTGCCCTGGTGGGCCGTGCTGCCCCTGCTCATCCGCGACGGCATCATCCTGGCGCTCATCATCCCGTCGCTCCGCTTCTCCCGCGAGGGTCCGCAGATCAGCCGCTGGGGCAAGGCCAGCAATCTGATCCTCATCTGCGCCATCCAGTGGTTCATCATCGACCTGCGCGTCGTCGGCTGGAGCTTCTTCGCCGTGGGCGCCACCCTGTACGTGGCCAGTGGCCTGTTGTACGGCTACAAGGCCATCGAGTGGTTGCGACAGGCGAGGGGCGCGGGCGGCGCAGCCGCCTGATCCCCCGCGCCGCGTTTCGTGCGCTCTGGTACGATAGGCGCACGATCAAGCCCCCGCCATTCGAGCGAAAGCGAAGGTGAGGCCCGTGCGTGCAGTCGTCATGGCCGGCGGCGAGGGCACTCGCCTGCGGCCGCTCACGAGCAATCAGCCCAAGCCGATGGTGTCGCTCTGCGGAAAGCCCTGCATGGAGCACATCGTCGAGCTCCTCAAGAAGCACGGCTTCGACGAGACCGTCGTCACCCTCATGTTTCTGCCCAAGGTCATCCGCGACTACTTCGGCGACGGTTCCTTCCTCGGGGTGGACATGCAGTACTCCGTTGAGCAGGCGCCGGCCGGCACCGCCGGCAGCGTCAAGCTGGCCGAGGACTTTCTCCGCGACGACACCTTTGTCGTCATCAGCGGCGACGCCCTCACCGACTTCGATCTCGGCGAGATCGTCGCCTCTCACAAGCAGCGCGGCGCCATGGTCACCATCGCGCTTAAGCGCGTGGAGAACCCGCTCGAGTTCGGCGTCGTGGTGCTCGACGAGGAAGGCCGCATCGAGCGCTTCCTCGAGAAGCCCACCTGGGGCCAGGTGTTCAGCGACACCGTCAACACCGGCATCTACGTGCTCGAGCCCGAGGTGTTCGACCACATCCCGGCCGACACGAAGTACGACTTCAGCCAGGATCTGTTCCCCAAGCTCTTCGAGATGGGGGCGCCGCTCTACGGCTACGTCGCCGAGGGCTACTGGCAGGACATCGGCAGCCTGCCGCAGTACCTCACAGCCAACTGCGACCTGCTGGACGGCAAGGTCGCGGCGAGCATCCCCGGCATCGAGTTGCAGCACCGCATCTTCGTCGGCGAGAGCATCAACCTCGACTCCATCGAGAACATCAGCGGGCCGGCCTACATCGGCAATTACGCCAAGATCGCCCCGACCGCCAGCATCGGCAAGTACACCGTGCTCGGCAACAAC
>JAPLCL010000329.1 GCA_026392265.1 Actinomycetota bacterium | reverse complement strand
GAGCTTGCCGTCGATCGCCAGGGCGGGCGTCGCCATGACCCCGTAGGCCATGATCGTAGGGAAGTCCTCCACTTTGACGAGCTCGGCGTCGGCGATGGCGAGGTCGCGCACGGCCGCTTCGGTGACGGCCATCAGCTTTTTGCAGTTGGCACAGCCGGATCCCAGGATCTCGAGCTTCACGTGACACTCCTTTTCATTGCGGTCATGAGGCGTGGCGTTTCGCCGCGGCTTTGGGGTTCGTTGCACAGGCGCTGGCGGCATTGCTGGAGGTCGCCGGGGCGTCGCGCAGGCGCTGAACGTAATCCAGGAAGCCTTTGAGGTCGCCGTCGAAGCGCTCCCAGTTGATGGAGTAGTACGTGCGCGTGCCCTCGTTGCGCATGCGCAGCAGCCCGGCGTCGCGCAGCAGGGCGAGGTGGTGCGAGACCAGCGGCTGGCTCTGGTCGAGCGGCCCCGTCATCTCGCAGACGCAGCGCTCGCCGCCCAGCAGGAACTCGACGATCTGCGCGCGTATGGGGTTGCAGAACGACTTGAAGAATGGGACGAAGTCGACGATGCTGCCGGCCTCTGCGGGATCTTTGGCGATCTTCATATCAGCTCCCTGGTGGGTCGCAGGCGACCTCGTCGATGCCGGCGGCGACCGCCGCCGGCACAGGTTCGTCGGTCATGCCCCAGTACTTGCGGCCCATCCACAGGGACACGTTGACCAGGCCGATGAGCACGGGCACCTCGACGAGCGGCCCGATGACGGCCGCGAACGCGACCCCCGAGCCGATACCGAAGACGGCCACGCTCACGGCGATGGCCAGCTCGAAGTTGTTACTGGCAGCGGTGAACGAAAGGGTCGCGGTCTTGGAGTAGTCGGCGCCGATCCTGCGGCCCATGTAGAAGCTCACGAAGAACATGACGACGAAGTAGATGAGCAGCGGGATGGCGATACGCACCACGTCCAGCGGCAGCTGCACGATGAGGTCGCCCTTGAGGCTGAACATCACGAGGATGGTGAATAGTAGCGCGATGAGCGTGAGCGGGCTGATGCGCGGGATGAACTTCTGCTCGTACCACTCGCGGCCCTTGTACTTGATCCCCAGGTAGCGCGTGAGCATACCGGCAAAGAAGGGGATGCCCAGGTAGATGGCCACGCTCTGGGCGATCTGCCCGATGCTCACGTTGACGACGCTGCCCTCGAGGCCGAAGAGCGGCGGCAGCTTGGTGACGAAGATCCAGGCGAACAGGCTGTAGAAGAGCACCTGGAAGACGCTGTTGAAGGCCACCAGGCCGGCGGCGTACTCGGTGTCGCCCTGGGCGAGCTGGTTCCAGACGATCACCATGGCGATGCAGCGCGCCAGGCCGATCATGATGAGCCCGACCATGTACTCGGGGTAGTTGTGCAGAAAGACGATCGCCAGGAAGAACATGAGGAGTGGTCCGATGACCCAGTTCTGCACCAGCGAGAGCCCGAGGATCCTGTAGTCGTGAAAGACGTCGCCGAGCTCCTCGTACTTCACCTTTGCCAGTGGCGGATACATCATCACGATGAGCCCGATGGCGATGGGGATGTTGGTCGTCCCGACGTTGAACTTGTTGATGAACTCGGGTACCCCGGTGAAGGCCCAGCCCAGGAACACGCCGATCGCCATGGCCAGGAAGATCCAGCCGGTGAGGTAGCGGTCGAGAAACGAGAGGCGCTTGATGGTGCTCTGTGCCATTGCGGTCGTCTCCTTGGCGGCGCCGGCAGTGACGGGCACTGGGAACGATACATTGACAAATCTTTATGGTCAAGCTAAGTTGATATAAACCCTACAGCATGAAGACGAGAAAGGCAGGCCGGCGTGAAGACCATCCAGGTAGACAAGCCATTCGCCGTCTTCTCCGACGTGCACGGTAACCTGCCGGCGCTCGAGGCGATCCTCGCCGACATCGAGCGCCGCGGAGTGGCACGCACGCTGTGTCTGGGCGACCTCGTCGGCTATGGCCCCTCGCCCAACGAAGTCGCCCTGCTCGTGCGCGACCGCGGCATCCCTACCCTCATGGGCAACTACGACGAGGGCATCGGCTTCGACACCGGTGACTGCGGCTGTGTCTACAAGACCGACGAGCAACGCGCCGAAGGCGCCGTATCGCTCGACTGGACGCAACGCGTGGCGAGCGACGAGGTCAAAGCGTACCTGCGCACCCTCGAGGACCACTTCACGCTCCAGGCCTCCGGCGGCGAGATCCTCGCCGTGCACGGCAGCCCGCGGCGCATCAACGAGTACCTCTTCGAGGACCGGCCCGCCTCCGCCATGGAGCGGATGTCTCGCGAGTATCCGTACCCGGCCATCCTCTTTGGGCACACGCACGTGCCCTACGCGCGAAGGGTCGGCGAGACTACCTTCGTGAACGTGGGTAGTGCCGGGCGCCCCAAAGACGGCGACTGGCGCGTCTGCTACGCGCTCGTCGACCCAGGTCGGCTGGGCGAGGACGAGGGCTTCGTCGAGTTCGTGCGCGTGGCCTATGACTACGAACGGCTCTTGGCCGACATGGCGACGACGCCGCTGATCACGAGCTTCGCCGGGCCTTCGGAGCCTGCGGAAGAGTGATTCTTCCATGACCCAGCAGACGATCGGCACCAGGCCTCCCGTGACCGAGGAGACCCCTGTGCCGGCGCGGGTGGTGCCCCTGTGTGAATGCGGCACGCCGCCGGCCGCCTTCGTGGCGGAGCCGGAGGCCGCTTCGGCCGCGGCTCCCGACACGACGCCGAGCCGCGCGCCGCACAAGGTGCTCGCGCGCCTCTGGCTGCGCCTGCCGCTCTGGGCGCGCGTGACCGGCGGCGTGGCGTTGTGGGCGCTCGTCTATCACTACTGGCTGCCCATTGCGACGTGGCTGTTCCAGGATGTGCTCAGCCTCGGTGACGGCCGCTTCGCCTCAGCTCTCCAGTTCTTCATCTACGACACGGTCAAAGTGCTGATGCTGCTGACGATCGTCGTGTTCGGCGTCGGCATGGTGCGCTCGTTCTTCAGCCCGCAGCGCACGCGCGCTCTGCTCCACGGCCGCCGCGAGGCCACCGGCAACGTGATGGCCGCGAGCCTCGGTATCGTGACGCCCTTCTGCAGCTGCTCCGCCGTGCCGCTGTTCATCGGCTTCGTCGAGGCCGGCATCCCTCTGGGCGTGACGTTCTCTTTCCTGATCGCCGCGCCCATGGTCAACGAGGTCGCGCTCGTGCTGCTCTACGGCCTCTTCGGCTGGGCGGTGGCGACGCTCTACTTGGTCACGGGTCTTCTCATCGCGATGGTCGCCGGCTGGGTGATCGGGCGCCTCAAGATGGAGCGCTTCATCGAGGACTGGGTGCGTGACATCCGTATGGGTGACGCGGAGGACACAGAAGCTCTCGACTGGAACGCGCGCGTGGCCTACGCGTGGCAGGCGGTCAAGGACATCGTCGGCAAGGTGTGGCCCTACGTGGTCGCCGGTATCGCCGTCGGCGCCGCCATCCACGGCTATGTGCCCGCGGACGCTCTGGCGGGCATCATGGGCGCGGACTCCTGGTGGAGCGTGCCGGCGGCGGTGGTGCTGGGCGTACCCATGTACTCCAACGCTGCGGGCATCATCCCTATCGTCGAAGCCCTGCTCGAGAAAGGCGCGGCGCTGGGTACCGTGCTGGCCTTCATGATGGCCGTCATCGCGCTGTCGCTGCCCGAGACGATCATCCTGCGCAAAGTGCTCAAGTGGCCGCTCATCTTCACCTTCCTGGGCGTTGTCGCCGTCGGCATCATGTTCGTGGGCTTTCTGTTCAACGCGGTCTTGTAAGGGCGGTGCGCGTGGACGCGCTGAACATCGAGCACACCCTTCACTCTCCCGACCCGGCGAATGGGCGCGTCGGGCGCCCCGCCATCGCGCTCACGGCCGAGGGGAAGGCGCAGTTCCTCGATGATGCCGCCGCCGACATCCTGAGCGGCGGCTGGGTGGACTCATGGTCGCACGATCTCGGCGTGTCGCGAGGCCGCAGGTGGCCGGCCTCGCGGTTCTCACATGGGCGGTTGGCAGCCGAACGCCGTGGTGATAATATCGAAACGGCAACGTATCGTTAGTCTGCCGGCGACCACATCAGGTCGAGCTGGCCAGAGGCATGAGGAGTCGCATGATCGTGAGTGACACGAGCGCGGAGACCAGAGCCAAGCCGGGCCGGCCGCGAGACCC
>JAPLCL010000384.1 GCA_026392265.1 Actinomycetota bacterium | reverse complement strand
TGAAGGCGATGAGGATCTTGTTCACGAGCCCCGGACCTCGTCGAGGACGCCGGCGCGGACGAAGAGCTCGCGCACCGCCGCGACCACGACGCCTTTCTCCCCGGCGCTCTCGCGAGCGACGAGCTCGAGCAGGTGCGGGCGCGCGATCACCACGAGATCGTACTCCTCGGCCAGATGCCCCGCGCAGCCTTGGAAGGCCTCGCGCAGCAGACGCTTGACGCGGTTGCGGACAACGGCTCCGCCCAGTTTCTTCGAGACCGACAGCCCCAGCCTCGGCCCCTCGGCGCCAGTCTCGGCTGGGCGCTTGAACGAGTAGAGCACAAGGAATCGGGAAGCCGTCGAGCTCCCCTGCCTGTAGATACGCTGGAAGTCGGACGAGCGCGAGAGGCGGGGGCGCTTGGTGGCCATAGGCCGGGCGGCTATGCCGAGAGGCGCTTGCGCCCCTTCTGCCGCCGATTCTTGATGACCGCCCGACCCGCGCGGGTGCTCATCCGCTTGCGAAAGCCGTGGGTCTTGCTGCGCTTGCGGGTGTTCGGTTGATAGGTCCTCTTCACAGCTTCCTCGCTCGATTGCCGATACTCAGAACGTGCAGTATAGCTGTGCGGCGGAGGCCGGGTCAATTTGGCCCGGCCGGCCTCCGCCGCACGTTCCGCGCCGCATCCGTCTAAGTTTTTCCCTGCATGCTGCCGATACGGCGAAGGGACGACGAAAGCCGGCAGAGACAAGGCGATGCTCCTCCAGGGATCAATCCGCAGGTTCAGCCTGGCGGGCGTCCTGCAGTTCCTCGCGCAGGACGCCGCCACCGGCGTGCTCGAGGTCCGCGATTTCGAGGAGTACGGGTTCATCTACCTCGTAGAAGGCGGTGTGGAAGGGATCTCCCTGCCGATCACCGACGAGAAGCTGGGGACGCGCCTCCTCAAAGCCGGCTGCCTCAGCGAGCTGCAGCTCGCGGAGGCTCTCATCGAGGACTCGGGGCTCACCCACGACGAGAGGAAGTTGAAGCCGCTGGGGCAGCGACTCATCGAGAGGGGCTTCACAAGTGAAGCCAAGATCCGCGAGGTGATGGGCCGGCAGACGCTCGACCAGGTGTTCGAGCTGGCGCACTGGCAGAACGGCGTGTTCCTCTACGACGAACCAGAACAGATGCCCAGGTTCCAGATCGCCATCCAGGGTAACGTCCAGCAGCTCCTGCTCGACGCCTACCGGCGTATCGACGAGGGCGAGCACTCGCGCAAGACCGTGAACGCCGTGGAAAACGAGGTGTGCTACGCCTGCCCGCTCGACGACGAGTGCACCCCGGCGATCAAGGCGAAGCACCTCAAGAACGATGTCTGCCTGTGGCGCGAGATGGGCGCCGTACTGGACGACAACTACGATAAGCTGCGCGACGCGCGCCAGCTCTACCGCTCCAGGGAGGACGACGCCGGGGCTGTGCTCGACGCCTCGCTCGACGCGGAGTAGCCTTCCCGCGAGCGGCGCGAGGAGACACGACGAACGACGGGCACACCATCAGTGGCGGCGAACTGCGCCGCAACCCGGTCAGCGGAAGGCTGACGATCTTCGCGCCGGGGCGCGCGACGCGGCCCAGCGACCTGCACGCCGCGGCGACAGTCGGCG
>JAPLCL010000122.1 GCA_026392265.1 Actinomycetota bacterium | reverse complement strand
GTGACCCAGACGGCCAGACTCACGCCGTCGGCCACCGCGCGCAGCGGTCCTGCGTCACCACTTGAACTCGTTCTCGTTCACCCCGCTGTCGACGTCCGCCCGCAGATCGTCTGTCTCGCCAAACAGGATGCGCTCCCTGGCCGGCGGCCGCTCCGCGGCGCCGGGCCCCGGCTCGGTGGGCAAGTCAGGCTCGGGCGCGGGAGGAGTGTCGATCGAGTACTCGGGGGGGTCCTCCTTGGCGAGCGCCGCAAGCGCGGCGTCGTCGACCTCCGCCGCCGGCACCTCGGCGGTCACTTCTGGCGCCGCCGGCGACTCGGCGGTCACTTCTGGCGCCGCCGGCGACTCGGCGGTGACTTCTGGCGCCGCCGGCGACTCGGACGCCGGTGGGGCCTCTTCGCGCGCGATGGCCTCTTTGATGGCCTCGGCGTGCCGCGCGAACTCGGCCTGCGCCATACCTTCCGCCGGCGCCATGGCAACTTCGGCCGGCGCGTCTTCGAGGTGCTTGAGGTAGCCCTCGAGCAGCTGGCGGAACATGAAGCGGAAGTCCTGCTCGGCGCTCCTGAGCTTAGCCAGCGACTGCTCGATGCTCTGGCGCTCGCTATAGGCTTCATTGACCAGCTGGCGTCCCTGGAGCTCGGCCTCGTGAAGGATCAGCTGGGCCTCTTTGGCGCTGTTCTGCCTCAGCTCGTCGGCGCTCGCCTGCGCCGACACGAGGGTCTTCTGAAGCGTCTCCTCGATGCGCCGGTAACCCTTGACTTGGGCTTCGAGTGCCTCGATGCGCTCGCCAAGATCGATGTTGTCCTTGAACACCCGCTCGAACTCGTCGGCGACCTCGTCGAGGAACTCGTCGACCTCCACGTCTGCGTAACCACGCATCCCGCGCTTGAACTCCTTATGGCGGATGTCCAGCGGTGTCAGCTTCATGCGGTCCCCCTTTCGCGAGCGCAGCCCGCGCCGCGGATCGTGGTCGTCCCATCTCTCATTCTAGTGCGCCGTCCTCACGCGAGCTCCTTGGCGCGCGCGATGGCGGCAGCCACCGCGATATCGACCGTCAGGGCCAGTTCGCGCTCTTCGAGCGCCTCGACCGCAGCCGCCGTCATGCCGCCCGGCGTAGCGGCAGCGGCGAGCACCGCCGCCGGATCGCCTTCGCGGGCGACGATGGCTGCGGCCCCATTCACCCCGGAGACGGCGAGCTGCACGGCCACGTCCTCGGCGAGCCCGTGGGCCACGCCGGCCGCCGCGAACGCCGCGACGAGATGGGCGATGATCCCGGGCATGCAGCCGGCCACCGCCGTGGCCGCATCGAACAGCGCTTCGTCGACCTCGACCACGTCGCCGGCCAGCGCAAACAAAGCCTCGACCTCGCCGACGCTGGACCCCAGCGTCCCGGACACCAGCATGAACAGCCCCTGTCCGAGAGCCGCGGCGACGTTGGGCATGACGCGCCCTACGCGAGCTGCAGTCGGCAGGGCCGCCTGCAGCCTCTCAAGCGTCACGCCCGCCGCCACCGACACGACGGGGCGCTCGCCAAGGGCGGCGCCGATGTCTCGCAGCACGTCCTCGACGTGCTGCGGGCGGACGGCGACGATCACCAGGTCGGCCCTCATGAGC
This sequence comes from Actinomycetota bacterium, assembly GCA_026392265.1. Classification (GTDB taxonomy): domain Bacteria; phylum Actinomycetota; class Thermoleophilia; order UBA2241; family UBA2241; genus CAIXSE01. The sequence continues at coordinate 1,804 of JAPLCL010000122.1, read as the reverse complement.
AGCTCGGCCGCCGTAGCGGCGGCTGCGCCGCCGGTCGCGGCGGCCAACTCGCCCGCCTTGGCCGCGTCGACGTCGAAAAAGACGAGCGACGGCTGCCTGGGCACATCCGGCCGGCTCCAGCCTTCGGCCAGCGCATGCGCGATGTGCCCGGCGCCGATGAGCCCGACGTTCACGGCCACGTCGGCGAGCTAGAACTGATTGAAGAAGCCCTTTTCAATGAGGCGCGCCCGCTCCTCGGCCGAGACTTCGACGTTGCGCGGCGTGAGCAGAAAGATCTTGTCGCCTACCCGCTGCATGCCCCCATCGAGGGCGTAGGTGAGGCCGCTGCAGAAATCGATGAGCCGCTTAGCGAGGTCTGTCTCCGAGCCTTGCAGGTTGATGATCACCGGGACGTCGACCTTGAACTTGTCGGCGATCTGCTGCGCGTCGTTGAAGTTCTTGGGGATGACCAGATGGACTTCGACTCTCGCCGGCCGGGCCGGCTCGATGGCCCGCACGACCTGCGACGACGAGGAGCTGCGGCGTCGCGGCTCGTCGGCGAAGATATCGTCGTACTCGTTGCGCCCGCGGCCGCCGTCGAGCTTGCGCACGTTCGGCCGGTCCTGGTACGAGCGCTCGAGCTCCTCGTGTGGAGCCAGTGTCTCGTCCTCGTCGTACTCGGCCTCGTCGTCGGCGATGCCGAAGTAGACCGCCACTTTGTGCCACGAATCGCCCAGGCCCATAGGTACCTCCCTACCGGGTCAGAAGAGCACGCTGCCGACGCGCACGATGGTCGCTCCTTCTTGGACGGCGGCCTCGTAGTCGGCACTCGTCCCCATCGATAACTGCTCGAAAGTATACGTTCCCTGCCACGTTGTCGAAAGCCGTTGCGCCAGTTCACGGGTCTGCGCGAAGTACGGGCGCGCCACGCTCGCGTCGTCGGTCCAGGGCGGCATGCACATCAGCCCGCAGAAACGCACCGTGCCGCAAGCCGCGGCTTCGTCGAGAAACGCGTCCGCCGCGGCCGGTGCGAGGCCGCTCTTGCTCTCCTCGCCGGCGATATTGACTTCGAGCAACACGTCGGTGACGTTCGTGGCGCGCGCCTCGATCTCCTGCACGACGCTCATCGTGCTCACCGAGTGGATGAGGCTCACCAGAGGCACCACGAGTCTGGTCTTGCGACTCTGCAGGTGACCGATGAAGTGGTAGTCGAAGGCGTCGCCGTACAGCTCATGCTTGGCGACCAGGTCCTGGGCGCGGTTCTCGCCGATCAAAGTGATACCCGCGTCGCGCAGCGCGCCCAGGTGCTCGGCAGCGACGTACTTTGTGGCCACCAGCACGCGAACAGCGGATGGGTCGCGCCCGGCCGCGCGGGCTGCTTCTGCGACGCGGTCGTTCACCTCCGCGAAGCGCTCGCGCACGACCTCTGCCTGGGGGATGTACTGCCGGACCACGCATAGCCTCCTCAGACGCCTACTTCTGGAAGCGCCTCACGCTTCCTGCCGCCAGGCGATCGCCAGTTGACGGCCCGACGATCCGCGGTCGCTGCGGTGCGAGTAGAAGCGCCCGTCGCTTGCTGTGCAGAGCGCCGCAACGGTGACGGCCGCCGGCGGCACGCCGGCGGCCTCCAGGTCGGCGGCGGCGCAAGCCCAGAGGTCCACCGTGCTCTCGCGGGCCGCGCCCGGGAAACGCTCGGCGAAGCGTGCCCGCAACGCGTCGTCGACGGTGAAACAGCAGGGACCGATGCTCGGACCCACCACCGCGCCCAGCAGGCGGCCGCGACGCGCCAGCGCCGCGGCCGCCTGCCCGACCATGCCGGCGAGCA
>JAPLCL010000170.1 GCA_026392265.1 Actinomycetota bacterium | reverse complement strand
GCTGTGCTCGGCGGTGGGGAACACCCACCACGAGCTCTGCAGCTGATGCACGCGCTTGAGCCGCTGCACCCAGGGATTATCGATGACGTCGGCCTCGGCGATCTCGCCGGCGCGGGACAGCGTGATGCGCAGGTAGCCGTAGAGCGGATCGGCGATGAGATGGACGTCGTCGTAGGGAAGCTTCATCGCGATCAGCCGGGAGACGGCGCCTGAGCCGCGTCCTTCAGCATCTGCTCGTAGGCCGTCTCGTGGGCGGCGACGAAGGCGTCGCTGCCGAAACGCTCCTCGACCGCCCGCCGGCACTCGGCCGGATCGATCTCGTCGATGTGCCGTGCCGCTTCGACCATCTCGTCGGCACTCTCGACGATGAACCCGGTGCGCCCGTGTTCTATGACCTCGGGCACGGAGCCGTGGCGCATGGCGATGACCGGCGTGCCGCAGGCCAGCGACTCGATCATCACGAGGCCGAACGGCTCCGGCCACTGGATCGGGAAGAGTGTGCAACGGGCGCGCTTGTAGAGCTCGACCTTGGTCTCGTGGTCGACCTCACCGCGAAAGTGGATGTTGTCCGAGAGGAAAGGCTCGACCTTCTCGGAGTAGTACTGACGCTCGGGGCCTTCGTTCACCTTACCGGCCATGATCAGCCGTTTGTCGAGGCGCCGCGCCACCTCGATGGCCGTGTGGGCGCCCTTGTCGGCGATCATGCGGCCGATGAAGAGAAAGTAGTCGTCCTTGTCCGCGCTGAACGGCATGTGCTCCACATCGATGGCGTTGGGGATAGTGCCGACGAAGCTGAGATCTGGGAAGCCCCCGCGCTGATACTCCGAGATGGCGATGAACGAGAGGTCGCGCCGCAGCGAGCTGAGGATCTCCTGCGTCGTGGGGTCTGCGGGACCGTGAAGCGTGGCCACGACCGGCGTACCCACCAAGCGGTGTACGACGGCGCCCATGGCACGGCTGGCGAGGCCGTCGTGGTCGTGGATCACGTCGAACTCCCGCGCCTTCAGGTAGGCCTCGAGGCTATGCATCACCTCGAGGTGGCCACCGTTCTCGATCTGCTCGAAGGGGGCGCGCGCGAAGATGTAGCTCAGGCGCGCCTGCGTGGTGGAATCGCCACTGGCGAACAGCGTGACGTCGTGGCCGTGACGCACGAGGCCCTCGGTGAGCAGGCTGACGACGAACTCGATGCCGCCGTAGCGCTGGGGGGGCAGGGGAAACCAGGGCGGGGCGATCATGCCGACGCGCATCGCGGACCTCCGGGGACGCAGTGACCGGGCTGACGAGACGCGCGGCCGTGGCTGCGCCGGGCCGCGCACTACGGGATTCATACCCGCGGCGGCTCGAGTGTATCCGGCCGCGGCGGGCAAGCGTGAATCGCGGTCTCGTGAGGTAATCTAGAAACGTGATCGACCTGCACACGCACAGTACCTTCTCGGACGGCTCGCTGACCCCCACGGAGCTTGTGGAGGCGGCGAAGGCGATCGGGCTGACAGCCGTCGCCGTCACCGACCACGACACGGTCGACGGCCTGCCCGAGGCGCTCGCCGCCGGCGAGCGCCTCGGCATCCGCGTCGTGCCCGGCGTGGAGCTCAACCTCGAGCACGAGCGCGTCACGATGGACATGCTCGGCTACTTCCTCGGCGGCCGTCCGAGCGCCGAGCTGAAGGCAGAGCTCGCGGAGCTTCGCGCGTACCGCGACGAGCGCAACGGGCGCATCCTCGAGCGCCTCGCCGCGCTGGGCTATCCGCTCGAGCCGGACGCCCTGGCGGCAGCGGCGGAGAACGGCGCCGTCGGCCGCCCACATATCGGCGAGGCACTGGTACGCCGCGGGTACGCGGGCTCGATCACGGAGGCCTTCGAGCGCTTCCTCCGCCGCGGCGCCCCGGCCTGGGTCGACCGGCGACGTCTCTCGCTGGTCCACACCGACACGGCCGGCCTCGCGCACATCGTGCGCGACGCCGCGAGGCTCGGCATGGCCGGTATCGAGTGCTACTACCCGCTGCACGACGAGGCCACGGTGGCGCAGTGCCTCGCGCTGGCAGAGAAGTACGCGCTTGTCCCGACCGGCGGCTCTGACTTCCACGGGTCGGTGAAACCCAACGCGCATCTGGGCGTCGGGTCCGGCGGACTGCCGTTGCCGGACGAGCTGCTCGCGAACCTCGAATGCCTGGCCGTGGACGACCTGCGACGCTGACGAACGCGCCCCACGCAGGTACCCCTACCCGCAGTGGGTACCCGTTTCTCCAGCCTCAGGCTTTCTCTTGATTGTCCCCTATCCCCCCGGGGGGTATAGTCGCAGCGTGGCAGAGTACATGGATGCGGACGAGGCAGGACGCCTCATCAACCGGCTGCGGCGCGTCGAGGGCCAATCCCGCGGCCTGCAGCGCATGATCGAAGAGGGCCGTCCCTGCGAGGAGATCTTCACCCAGCTTGCCGCCACCAAGGCGGCGCTCGACCGCGTGGGCGTGCTCCTCATCTCGCTGAAGATGCGCGAGTGCCTGATCGAGGAGGCCGGCGAA
>JAPLCL010000178.1 GCA_026392265.1 Actinomycetota bacterium | reverse complement strand
TGTCGCCGGCGGTCCGTGCCTCGACGCTCACGCTGCCGTTGTCGTGCGTGTACTTGATGCCGTTGGTGAGCAGGTTGAGCAGGATCTGGTTGAACTTCCCCGGGTCGGCCGAGACCAGCGGGAGATCGGTGGGCAGAAAGGTCGAGATGCGGATCCGCTTGTCCTGCGCACGCGGTTTGACGACGGGCAGCACCCCCAGCAGAGCGGCGCGCAGGTCGACCGACTCCAGGTTCAGCTCAAGTCGCCCTGCCTCGATCTTGGTGAGGTCGAGGATGTCGTTGATGAGGTTCAGAAGCGCCTCTCCGCCTTTGAGGATGCTCTCGATGAAGACGCCTTGCTTCTCGTTGAGCTCTCCGGTCATTCCACTGAGGAGCATGTCGCTGTAGCCGATGATGGAGGTGAGCGGCGTGCGCAGCTCATGGCTCATGGTCGCCATGAAGTCGCTCTTGAGCTCGTCGAGGTGCGTGAGCTCGCGGTTCTTGCGCGCGAGCTCTGCGTTGTACTGGATGTTGCGCACGACCAGGGCTACCTGGTCACTCAAGGCGCGTACGGTGGCCACCGCTGCGACCGGCACGACCTCGTTCTGACGGTAGAGCAGGCAGATCAGGCCGAGCAGCTCGTGCTTGGCCTCCAGCGGCGCCGTGATGAAGCCGTGGAAGCCGGCCTTCTCGGCGGCTTTGAGCAGCCGCCCGACCTGCGGATCGGTGACCGACTCGTGAACCTTGGCCCCGGCCTTGGCGACGTCGGCGATCCCGAGGTCCTTCAGCTTGCGTACGAGAGCCGCGTCGAGCGGCCCCTGCTCTGCTTTGTCTTCGAACTCGCCGCTGTTGTGGTTGAGCACGAGGGCGAAGCCGGCGCTGATGCCCGAGGCGCCCATGATCTGCGTGAGCGCCTCGGGCATCAGCGCGTCCACCTCCTGGTGGCGCAGAAAGACGCGGCTGCTCTCGCTCATCACGCGGAGTTGTTCGTTGGTGGATTGCATGCGCCGCAGCTGTTCGTCGGTGTCGGCTTTGGCGGTGCTGAGCTGGACGGTGGTGCGCATCAGGGCTGTGGCGAGCCGCCCGGCCAACAGAGCGATGAGCAGGAACGCCGCGACATGCAGGCACACCGTGATCAGCATCCAGTTGGGGGGCACGTTGATCTCGGCCACCATGGCGGTCGTGTGCAGCCAGCCGGCGTGCTGCAACTCCCAGACGCCGGCGTAGGCCGCGCCGGCCGCTCCTGCAGCTGCGTACGGCGCCCAGACAGGCAGAAAGACGGTGGCGAGGACGATGGGCCACACGTAGAAGACGGCCAACGAGCTGAGGGCCCCGCCGCTGAAGATGATGGCGACCGTCACGAGGACGAGGTCCACGACGACGATGGCTGCGGTCAAGGTGCGTGTGCGCGCGCGGTCCTCGAGCAGGAAGAAGGGTACGTTGGCGACGACGACCACCGCGAGGGAGACAAACCACTCCGCCGCCACCATGCCGTGATCGTCGACCTGGACCCACAGGACGGCAAGGAGGAGAGCAAGCGTAAAGAGCACGCGAGCCCACAGCATGTCGTGCAGCTGTTTGCGCAGGTCCATCCCCTCCACTCATACCTCCGCGCTGTGGGTCGGGCGAGTAAGGTATTCTACCTTGGGACCCGAAGTCCGTTTCGCGCGCGGACCGCCGGCTGTCTGGACAGCGCGGCCGGCCGAGAGGAGGACCCGTTCATGTCTGTGCCCCGGCTTGTGGTGTGCGGGCTCGAGCCCGGCCCCGCCGTGGCCCTCGCTGCAGGCGCGCTCCAGGCGTGCTTTGCCGGGCAGCGCGTCCGCGCGATCACCATCGGGGCGGACCTCCCACTCTGGCGGCTTCTGTACGCCGGTGAGGGCAGGGCGCCACGAGTGCTCGACCCGGCGCTTCACGACGAAGCCGTGCTGGAGCTGTACGACTACTGGAGCGAGGGCTGCGATCTCGTGCTCCTTGTGGCGGTGCAGCCTGCTCTCGACCGCTGGCAAGGCGTGAAGGGCTCGCGCGCCGTCGATATCGCCGCCGGCCTCGACGCGCCTCTCGTGCTGGTCATCGACGCCCGTGAGCGTGGCCCCACGGCCGCCGCCGCCGCCTACGGCGTGCGCGCCCTCGCGGGCCACCTCGAGATCGCCGGAGTGATCGTCGTCGGCGGCGACGAGCATGGCGCCGCGGCTGAGCTGGGGCAGATCCTGCGCCGCGACGTCGGCCTGCCCGTCCTTGGCTGGATCCCGCCGCAGCTGACCGAGCAGTTCGTGAGGGGCTACTCGGCGGGGGGCACGCTGGGCCAGATCGGCTCGCCGCCGGTCAAGGGCGTCGAGCGGCGCCTTTGTGCCGAGGCGGGCAAGTCTCTCGACCGTGACGACCTCCTGGCGGCGGCGGCGCGGCGCGGTTTCCTGCCCGGCCGGACCCCGCGGCTGCTAACGCCGCTCCCGGCTGCCCATGGCCTGCGTCTCGCCGTCGCCTGGGGCCCGCCGCTGGAGCCGTTCGCCTTGGAGAACGTCGACATGCTGCAGGCGATGGGGCTCGAGCTCGCGCCGCT
>JAPLCL010000319.1 GCA_026392265.1 Actinomycetota bacterium | reverse complement strand
GATCCTCAGGTGCTCCAGATGCAGCCACGCGCGCACCATGCCGGTGATCGGCTCCGGCCACCCGATGGCCGACATCTTCATGCTCAAGTACCAGGCGCGCCCGTCCGAGCTGCACGAAGGCGTGGCGTTCTTCGGGCGCGCCGGCACGGCGCTCATGAAGAGCTGCCAGCGACTCAAGATCGACCCGCTCCAGCTCTACGGGACCAACGTCGTGAAGTGCGGGGAGGTGCGCGGCGGCAAGCCCGAGGCAAAGTGCCTCGACCACCTGCGCCGCGAGCTCGGCATCGTGAGCCCCAAGCTCATCGTGGCCATGGGCGAAGATACCGTGAAGGCGCTCAATGGCGCCAAGATCCCTCTTGCCCGCGAGCTCGCCTACGAGCCCGGCGAGATCGTGGACTTCACGCCGGGCACCGAGGTGCTCGTGACCCCCGACATCGACGCCTCCCTCGACGAGCAGCGCCTCAAGGCCGCCTTCTGGCGGGCTTTTCGCCGTCTCGGCGAGTGGTACGACAACATCCCTCCATACTGAAGCCATGAAGCGCCTGGTGCCGGCCGTCGTCGCAGGCGCTCTGATCGTCCTTTGGGGATTCCTCAGCAGCAGGCTGCCGGCACCGCCGGTCAGGGTGGACATCATGCTCTCCTCGGCGCTCGTGCTCGCGCTCGTCGCCGTGCTGGTATGCGGGCTTCTGCCGCTGCACACGCTGGGCCGCCGCCTGCCGCTGCTGACGGCGGCGGCCCTGCCACTGGCCATCCTCTTCGTCTGGCTCGGCTGGGTACCGCTCGCCAACGTCGCCAAGGTCGTCGCTGCGGCCGCCCTGGGCATCTGGATCGCCGAGGAGCTCGAGAAGCTGAGTTGGATCGTGATCGTCGCCGTGGTCTCGGCGCTCGTCGACATCGTGAGTGTGGCGGCGGGTCCCACCAAAGCCATTCTCGACCAGGGGCCGGTGGTGGTCGGCTACTTCACGGTCGCCGTCACGTGGGCCGGCTACACCTACGGTGAAGCTTACACGGGGCTGGGGATCAGCGACGTCATCTTCTTCGCGCTCTACCTGGGGGCCGCGCGGCGCTTCGGGTTGCGCGTAGGGTGGAGCGCGGTGGCCATGGTCGTCTCGTTCCTGGGGACCATCGCCGCGGCGATGTGGTGGACGGCGCTGCCGGCTCTCCCGCTGCTTTCGGTGGCCTTCCTCGCCGTCAACAGTGACCTGCTGTGGCGGAAGATGAGAGGGGGCAGGGGGGCGGCGGACGCAGCCTGACCGGCCACGGCCGTCCTCAGGCGTCGCGCGTGAACAGGGCGACGGTCTCGATATGGTGGGTCTGCGGGAACATGTCGACGGGCGCGACCCGCCGCAGGCTGTAGCCGAGCATCGCGAGCTCGGCGCCGTTGCCGGCCAGCGTGGTGGGGTTACACGACACGTACACGAAGCGCTCCGCGCCGAGCGCCGCCGCGCGCTGCAGCGCCCTGCGGGCGAGCCCGGCGCGCGGCGGATCGACCATGACCACCGCCGGGCGCTCGGCGTCGTCGTCGCGCCCGGCATCGAGTGTCGGGTGCGGCGGGAACTTGAGCAAGGGGCGCACGTCGCGGGCGTAGAAGTCGACGTTGGCGATGCCGCTCCGAGATGCGTTCTCGCGGGCCGCCACGATGGCCTCCTCCTGGATCTCCACCGCCTGCACCTGTCGTGAGCCGCGCGCCAAGGGGAGACTGAGGGAGCCGATGCCGCAGTAGAGGTCGACCGCCGGCCGGGCCTGGTCGGGGGCGGCGAAGGTCAGCGCCTTGGCGTACAGCGTCTCGCACATGACGCTGTTGGTCTGCAAGAACGCCGCGGCCGGCACTTGCAGTTCGACGCCGGCGAGGCGTTCGTGGATGTGCGCCGGTCCGAGCAGCATGTGCGGGCCGTCGCCCACGGCCGCGTCGGCCGGCGTCTCGTTGACGGTGATACCGAACGACGTGCAGCCGCAGTCGGCGGCCACACGGGCGACGAGCTCGGCCTCCTCAGGGAAGCGTGCCGAGACGAAGAGGTTGAGGAGGAGGTCGCCGCTGGACAGGCCCTCGCGGACCACCAGATGGCGCAGGAGGCCGTGGTGGTGGTCCCGTCCGTAGGGGCGCAGGCCGAGGGCACGGGCGGCGTCGGCCGCGGCTTGCCGCGCCCGGTTGATGCGCGCGGACGCCAAGCGGCAATCGGTGGTCTCGACGATCTCGCGCCACGAGCCGCGGCGGTGCAGGCCGAGCTGCAGCTCGCCGTCCTCGGCCTCCCCGAACGAGAACTCCATCTTGTTGCGGTAGCGCCAGGGATCATCCATGCCGCGGATGGGCTCGAGCTCGTACCCTTCGAGGTGGCCGAGACGTTGTAGCGACTCGACGACCTGCTGCTGCTTGAACTCGAGTTGCGCCTCATAGGCGAGGGTCTGCCACTCGCAGCCGCCGCAGTCGTCCGTGTGCTCGCACACGGGGGCGATGCGGCGCGGGGAGGCGGTGAGGGTCTCGATGACCCGCCCCTCTGCATAGCTCTTCTTGCGCCTCGTGACCTTGACGCGTACGCGGTCGCCGGGCACGGCGCCGCGCACGAAGACGACGAACTCGTCGAGGCGCGCCACGCCCTGCCCGCCGTAGGCGAGGCTGGTGATGTCGAGCTCGACAATATCTCCGGGGCGCGGTGGCATGGGCGCCAGTGTACCCGCTGCCCGCAGGCGTCGCGAACCGGCGCGATTGTCCACCCACGGGACCTCTCTCGGCCTGTGGACGGCGGCCGTAAGCTGGTAGAGTCGGCGGCAGGTCGCCGGGGTTTGCCGCGGCCGTGGTCCTGATGAGTCGCCCAAGGAGGGACAAGTGAGCGCGCCCGACCTCGAGACGTACCGCCGCCGCGCCGAGGAGTTCGTCGGCGCCCTCGACAACGAGAACTACGAGTGCTACTCGGGCCGCAAACCCGTGTGCGACACGGCGGCGGTCTACGACCGCTATCCGGAGCTGTTCACGCGCGAAGCCGTCGACGAGCTCGAGGCGCTGTACCAGCGCACCGTGGAAGAGGAAGCCAAGCGGCGCCTCGCCTACCTCGTCGCCTTCGCCGTCGACGAGTTCATGGGCGAGCAGACCAAGCATCTCGTCGACGAGATCGCCAACACCGAACGCTCAATGACCATCGAGGTCGACGGCGAGGCCATCGGCTTCCTTCAGGCCGAGGTCGTGCAGGGCAACGAAGCGGATGCCTCCCGCCGGGCCCGCATCCAGAGCGCCCGTCTGGCCGCCACCGAGGAGCATCTCAATCCTCTGTACGAACGCCTCTGGCGACGCCGTCACGATCTCGCCGCAGACCTCGGCTATCCCAACTACATGGAGCTCTACTCGGAGGTCAAGGGCCTCGACTACGGTCTGCTGCGCGCCGAGCTCGAGGGCTTCCTGCGCGAGACGGAGGGACTGTACGAGCGCGTCATGGACCGTCTGGTCCGGCAGCGTCTGGGCATCACCCTCGCCCAGCTCACCTACGCCGATCTGCCGTATCTGTGGCGCGCCCCCGGCTTCGATGACGTGTTCACCGCCGACGGCCTCGTGCCTGCCCTGCGGCACACCCTCGCCGGCATGCACATCGACCTCGACGCCCAGGCCAACGTGCATCTCGACACCGAAGTCCGCGAGCTCAAGGACCCACGGGCGTTCTGTGCACCGGTGCGCGTGCCCGACGAGATCTATCTGGTCGTTCTCCCTCACGGCGGCCAGTACGATTACGCGGCGCTGCTCCACGAGGCAGGGCACACCGAGCATTTCGCGCACACCTCGCCGGAGCTCCCCTTCGAGTATCGCCACCTCGGCGACAATGCCGTTACCGAGGCCTTCGCCTTCATTTTCGACCACCTGGTGGTCAACCGGCGCTGGCTGGCTCGCTATTTGGACTTCACGGACGCCGACGACTTCGTGCGTTTCGCCAGCATCAACGATCTCTACTTCATGCGCCGCTACGCCGCCAAGCTGGCCTACGAGACCGAACTGCACACGCAGACCGGCGAGCTGCGCGGCGTGGCGGCCGAGTACAGCCGCAGGCTCAGCGAGGCGACCATGGTCCATGTGCCCGAGCAGAGGTATCTGGTCGACGTCGACGACGGGTTCTACTGCGCCAGCTACTTGCGCGCCTGGATGCTCGAAGGCGCCTTGCGCATGATGCTCCAGGACCGGCACGGCATGGACTGGTTCACCAACGATGCCGCCGGCTCCTGGCTCAAGGAGCTGTGGTCCCACGGCCAGCATTTCACCGCCGAGAGGCTGCTCCTCAAGCAGGGCGGCGGGCGCCTCGACACCGATCCCCTGCGGCACCACTTCGAGCGCGCCCTGGGTCGCTGAGGCCGCGTGTGCTCGCGGGTCAGCGCGCCGCGAGCACGCTCACGACGACAGTACGCCGGCGGGGTCCGTCGAACTCGGCGAAGTAGACGCCCTGCCAGGTCCCCAGCAGCAGGCGGCCTGCCGCCAGCGGCACGGTGATGCTGCTGCCCATCAGGCTGGCCTTCACGTGGGCGTCGGCGTTGCCTTCGAGGTGCGTGAACGGCAGGCTCTGCGGCACGAGACGCTCGAGGGCCAGCTTCATGTCGGCGCGCACCGACGGGTCGGCGTTCTCGTTGATGGTCACGCCGGCAGTGGTGTGGGGCACGTAGACGACCACGACGCCGTCACGTATGCCGCTGCGGGCCGCTTCTGCCGCCACCTGCGTGGTGACGTCGACAAAGACCGCGCGCTCGCGGGTCTGGACCTCGAAGCCGGCCATGGTACGCCCTCCTAGAAGAGACCGAAACGGCGCTTGCGGGGCGCCTCGGGACGGTGGGGAATGGTACGCCTCTGCTTGAGCGCGGCGACGACGTCGGCCGTGGAGCGCACGGGGCCGGGCAGTTCCGTGTAGCAGGCCATGAGCTGTCCGGCCACGTGCGCGTCGCTGCCGCCGGTGCGCGCCGCGCCCAGCTGGGCGGCGATCTGCTCGGCGGTCGTCACGTAGCGCTCGCCGAGCCAGTTGCCGTTGAAGACCTCCACTGCGTCGACGACGCCGGCCACCATGCGCTCGAGGCCGGGGTAGTAGGCGGAGCCGCTACGCCCGCCGCCGGCCCTTGGGTGCACCCACACGAGCGCGGCGTCGTCAGGGATCTCCCCGGCTCGCGGGGCGTCCTGGACGTAGTCGAACGTGCTCAGGTCGTCGGTGTCCGCCGAGAAGACGACGAAGTCGCCGAACAGCGTGCTGATCTCGACGCCGTGCACGAGCAGCACGCCCTCGGCAGCGAGGGCCGGCTCGAGCTTGAGGTTGTCCGAGATTCATCTGCGTCGATTATAGACTTCGGACCACCATGCAGGGCACACTCGATACCTTCGGCGTGGTCGAGGTCCTCCAGATGCTCGGCCGGGCACGGCGCTCCGGCACACTGCACATCGAGTGTCCCGAGCGGCTCACCGACGTCCGCTTCGTGCATGGGCGCATCGCCGAGACGCGCGACTCCACGCGGGTGGCCACCGACACGGTCATCGGCAGCCAGCTGCTTAAGCGGTCGCTCGTCAACGACGCCCAGCTCAGGGACGCCCTCGCCAGCCAGGAGGCACGCCCGTGCCCCTTGGGCACGCTTCTCGTCAGGGCGGGCCACGTCGATGAGCGCGACCTGCGCGATGTGCTGTCGCGCCAGGTCGCGAGCACGCTGGTGGCCGCCAAGCTGGAGACCACGGGCAACTTCGTCTTCGTGGTCGACGCCTACCCCAGGCAGGTCGACTTCATCACGATCGACGCACACGCCGTGCTTCTCGACATCTCCGCTCTGGGCGGGGAGTACTGTTTGGCGGTCGAGATGCTGGGGCAGTCCAACACGGTGCTCGTGCGCAACGGCGACTACCACACGCTGCCGCGCAACCCGCTCACCATGGGGCGCGACGAGTTCATGGTGCTCGTACAGGTCGACGGCCAGCGCACGGTGGCCGAGATCGCCGCCGCCAGCGGCCTCGAGGAGATCACCGTGGTCAGCATCCTCGGGAAGCTCGTCGAGGCGGGCGTGCTGCTGGTCAAGGCCGAACGCCAGAGCCGCGCCGAGGACGACGTGGAGCTGCAGGCCCACCGCGACAGCGTCTGGGCGGAGATCAGCCAGCTCCTGGACGGCATCGCCGAGGAGCCCGGTGAGGCGGCGGACGGCGCGGACCGGCCGCACGACGGCCCGGACGAGTCCGGCCGGCGGAGTCTTTGAAGAGGCGGGCGGCCCTTCCGGCCGCCCGCCTCTTCTTGCGTACTTCGCCGGTGGCCCTGCGGCCGCCGGCTCACACGTTCTTCGCGCTCGCCCTCAGGCGCTCACGTCCTTGATCAGCTCTTCGAACGCACTCACGTAGAGGTCGATGTCGACGTCGGTGTGCGTGATCGACAGCGTCCACTCCTCTTCGCGGCCGGGGGCGATGACCACGCCGCGGTTGAAGTTGTAGAGCCAGGCGAGGGCCACGAGCTCGGGGTCCTGATGGGCGATGAACGACTCGTAGTCGGTGATCTTGCCGTCGGCGAAGTTGACGCAGCCCTTGGAAGAGATGCCCACCGTGTTGCCGGGGAAGCTGTACTTCTCGCAGACCGCGTCGCAGCCCGCGATGATGCGGTCGTTGAGGTGGTTGAGATGCGCGTAGGCGTCGTCGGTCATGACCTGCTCCCAGCTGGCGCGAGCGGCGGCCATGCTGAGCGGATTACCGCTGTAGGTACCGACCTGGAACACGGTGCCGTCGTTGACCTTGGCCATGATCTCGGCGCTGCCGCCGATGGCGCCACACGGCGTGCCGCCGGCGATGGCCTTGCCGAGGCAGATCATGTCGGGAACGACGCCACAGCGCTCCACGGAGCCGCCGCGAGCCGTGCAGATGCCCGTCTTGACCTCGTCGAAGATGAGCACGATACCGTGCTTCTTGGTGAGGGCGCGCACGCCCTCGAGGAATCCGGGCTCGGGCAGCACGACGCCGAGGTTCATCATCGCCGGCTCCATGATGACGCAGGCCGGCGGGCGGCCTTCCTCGACCAGCTTCTCGATGCGCTTGGTCATGTTCTCGATGTCGTTGAACGGCACGGGGATGGTCATGTCGATGGAGCACTGCGGGATGCCGCCGCCGTAGGGCAGCGAGGCATAGTTGTCGCGGGGGCCGATCTTGCCGTAGTCGAGGGCGCCGATGGAGACCATGACGTAGTCGTGGTGACCGTGGTAGGAGCCGAACATCTTGACGATAGTCTCGCGGCCGGTGAAGGCGCGGGCCACGCGGATGGCGTCCATCGTGGCCTCGGAGCCCGAGTTGACGAAGCGCCACTGCGGCAGTTTGAAGGCCTCGGCGAGGTGCTCGGCCATGATTATGGCGTCCTCGGTGGGGAGGCCGAACTGGGTGCCGAGGGGGGCGCGCTTCTGGATGGCCTCGACGATCAGCGGGTGAGCGTGGCCCTGCACCATGCAGCCGTAGCCGTTATGGAAGTCGGCGATCTCCTGGCCGTCCACCGTCCAGATGTGCGGGCCCTTGCCGTGCGTGTAATACAGCGGGTACGGGTCGCGGGCGTGGTACGTGGACGCTACGCCCATCGGCATGTGCTTGGTGGCGCGCTGGAACATCTCGAAGGACTTCGGTGACTGATCTTCGAGCTGCTTCTCTTCGCGGGCGGTGAGGTCGGCGATGAGCTGCCGGTCGATCTGGTTGGCTGCCATGCTGGGTTCTCTCCTTCAGTTCTCTCGACCAGGAAGTGGTGGCGCTGGATCGGGTCTGTGTATCACCTCACAGTGGGTGTCTCGTCCGCTTGCTCGAGCCGCAGCGGCTCGCGCGTGAGAGTCTACAGCGTCGGCGAGCCAATGTGTAGGGTTCGGCACTACTTGGCCGTTTCGGCAGCCGATTCGGAAGCCACGGGTATCCCGCGGGTGTGGTCCTCAGTCCGTTCGGACGGTCAACGTAGGTCGACGCGAGCGTGTGACGCAAGAGAAAGGGCGGCTCCCCGGAAGAGGGAGCCGCCCTTTCAAGCGACACAAACGGAGCCCGAGGGCTGCGAAAGTGCTACTTCTTCACCGACTTGGCCTGCTCGAGAGCCTTCAGAATGACGGTCCTCGCGTAGTCCCAGTTGTGGATCCCCCAGCTGCCTTCAGACTGGATGTACTGCTGGTTGGTGAAGGCCTTCTGGAAGGCCATCTGGCCCTTGGTCCACTTCTTCATTGCTTTCTTGTTGATGGCCGTATTGGCCGCTGCGGTGCTCTTGAAGCCAAGACGCTTGGCGGCCTTCGTGAGCGCGACCGTGACCTGCTCGTTCCAGGAGCGCATGGCCTCCTGGCGGTTGTCGAGCGTCTCCTGCAGCCACAAGGCCTGGGAGTCGTTCGGACGGCTGTGGCAGGTGGTGCAGGCCGAGTAGTACATGTTCCACTTGGCTCCGGCGATCTTTCCGGACGTGATGGCTTCCACGGCCACGGCCGGCTCGATGATCGCGAACACGTGGTTGCCGGCGGTGGCCGGGTGGCCATCCTCCCGGTCCCGACCCGTCGGAGGCATATGACACTGCACGCACTTGCCCTTGTGGACGCTCGGCGAGCCTTGCGGCACGTCGATGGCGCCGGTGCCGTTCATCATCTCTTTCATCGGGTTGTGGACTTCACTGCCGGCCTTGGCGACGCCGTTCGGGCCGAGCTGCGCAGTGTGGCACTGTACGCAGAGATCCTGACGCGGCATAGTAAGCTGCGGATCGTGGTCCTTGTTCCAGACCGAGCTCTGCGTGCCTTCAGCATGCGGATCGTGGCATGTCACGCACGTGATGCCGTACTTGGCCTCTGCGGCCGTCGGCTTCGCGTCGTCGGGAGCCATGCGATAGTCCTCGGAGTGGCACTGGAGGCACTTGCCCTGGTTGATCTCGGACTCGGGGATGTACGCCTTGATCTGGACGAGGGCGTTGGCGTGGCTGCTCATTCCGACCTTGCCCAGGCCATTGGCCCACTCCTGGTACTGCAGCGCACCCTCTACATGCGTGCGTGCCGTATAGGGCAGCGTGGTCGTCGTGGTCTCGCCGGCGATCGTGTAGTAGATCTGCGCGACCGGCTTGGCCGGCGTCGGGACGTTGATGAGGTCCGTCAGCGGCAGCGCGTCGGTCCAACCACCCGCGTTGGCCTCACCCAGCGTCTTGTACCCGATGGGGTACATGGGATTGATCGTGCCGCCCGGCGTCGGGCTGGCCAGCGGATACTTGTCGTTCGGCGGCTTGGAGTCGCCGTAACGCGAGTGGCACTGGCCGCAGATATCGGCGTTCGCGAGCGCGCTCGCGGGCGCCGCGTGCTGCGTGCCGCCGCCGTAGTGGCAGGTGGAGCAGCCGACCATGCCCTCGGAGAAGGCGCCGTTGTCGGCGGGGACTTCCGCGGAGTACACGAAAGGATCAGCTGAGGTTCCTGTACCCGACACGGGCACTGCCTTCTGCGGGTCGTAGTTGCCCGAGTGGCAGCCGGCGCAGCCGGCGCCGTCAGTGATCGGCTCGCCGTTGGCCTCAGTGCTCGAGTGCGCCGTGGTCATCCACTCCGCATGCTTGTCGGGGTGACAGACCTGGCACTGAGCGGCCGTCGTGTAGTCGGCGCGGTAGCCGTTGAAGGCCAGCGCCGGAGCCGCAACCACAAGGAGGGCGGCCACAACAATCGCCACGAGAAGTACGCGCTTTACCATGGTCACCTCCTTGCTGGTTGGGGAAGAAGAACGCTTATCCGCTTTCACAGAATCACCTCCTTCCCACGTGCGGATCGATGGTCGAAGACGCCGCGCGAAGCCCGGGCAACGTGCGGCGGCATTCGTGCCGTTCGGAGAGCCCGGCGGGGATACGGTCACGGCCAGCCGGGCCGCAGGGACCCGTGCTGACAAAGCGGCCGCGCCGCAGTGACGTGTCACTGCTGTGCGGCCGGACCGGATGTCGGTGATTCGCTGTCCCCATGGCGTGCTCTCTCGACATAGAGCGACACACCCGAGGGGGTATGTCGACCTACCCGCGAAGGTATACAGGATTCCGTGCGTGTTAGCAATCATAAAGAAATGTGTTGCCAGGTCGCGCGCACCGCCTGCAGCCCCTCTGCTGACCCGTGCTCCGTGCCCTCGTGCGCGACAACAGAAAGCGCTTGCCGCCCCGCCGCGCCCGCCCGGTACTGATCCTGCGTGCGGAGAGGCACGGCCGGCGGACGGTGGACCGCGGGTGGGTCAGGCGCTCGCGGCGGGTCCGTCGCCGCGCGGCTCGGCCGGCTCATCGCGAGTCACCGCGGCGATGGCGCCGCCGGCCGCGGCGCACCAGCCCTCGAACTGCGTCCGCGGCCGCAGAAAGACGATCGTCTCCTTGACCAGCGGGATCAGCGGGATCGCGATGAGCATCCCGGTGATGCCGTGGATCTCGCCGCCCGCAAGGATGGCGAAGATCACCACCAGCGGGTGCACGCGAAAGCGGCTACCCATGATCACCGGCACGAGGATGTGCCCCTCGACCTCCTGGATCAGCACGAACGTGATGATGACCCAGAGTGCCGCGAGCGGTGAGTCGAAGACGGCGACGAGGCTGGGCGGCACAGCCGCCAGGACTGGGCCAAGGTAGGGGATGGCCTCCATGAGGCCCGCCCAGACGCCGAAGAAGAGGGCGTAGCGGGCCCCCGACGGGAAGGCGCCGATCATGCTGAGGAACCACATCGCCAGGCCCACGCTGCCACCGAGAGCGGCGGACAGCAGCACTTGCGCCTTGACGTAGTCGACCACAGCCGTCTTCGCCCGGCGCACGTACTCCTCGCCGTCGCTCACGCTGTGCGTGGGGAAGTGTCCGGCGACGAAGCGTCCGATACGTTTTGAGTCGAGCAGCATGTAGATGGAGATCACGATGATGATGATGAGGTAGGTGATCTGGCGGACCACGGTGACTCCGACGTCCATCACGTGGGAGGTGAACGAGGGCACGCGGTCGGCGAGCGCCGTGAGCGACGCCTTGATCTGCGCCTGCACGTCGATGGCGAGGCCGGCGCGATCGGACAAGCGCTGCAGGCGCGTGACCGTGTCGCCGGCCTGATCCGCCATGCCGGGCAGGGCGGTCGTGAGGTTGCGCAACTGCTGTACGACCGGCGGCCAGACCAGCGCCGCGAGGAGGACGAGCACGGCGACAAAGCCGACATACACCAGGAAGACGCCGATGTAGCGGTTCACGTGCACGCGCTCCAGCCCGTGTACCAGGGGGTTGAGCACCAGGGCGATGAGGCCGGCCACCAGAAAGATGAAGATGACCTGGGCGATCGCCCCCAAGGTGAACCACGCGACGATCAGCAGGGCGGGGAGCACCGCCAGCTGAACCCAGCGGGGGACGTAGATCCTTCCTGGAGTGCACTCGGGTCGCGTGGCCATGCCGCGGCATCACCTCTGGCGTGGGGTTCGGCGCGGGCGCGCGGATGCCTGCCCCGCGTCTCGGTTTTGGACCTGTCGTGAATGGGCATGAAGTTGACAGTAACCGACTCAAGTTTTATGATGCGTGTCAGAGTAATCATTGAAGGAGGAAGTCAATGGGCAAGGTAATCGGCATCGACCTGGGCACGACCAATAGTGCTATGGCCGTCCTCGAGGGCGGCGAGCCGACCGTCATTCCCAACAGTGAGGGCGGTCGCACCACGCCGTCGGTGGTCGCGTTCTCGAAGAGCGGCGAGCGCCTGGTAGGCAGCGTTGCCAGGCGCCAGGCGGTCACCAACCCCGAGAACACCGTGTTCTCGATCAAACGCTTCATGGGCCGCAAGTACGGCGACGTGGCCGAAGAGATGACCATCGTGCCGTATCACGTGCAGGCCGGCCCTAATGGCGACGCCGTCGTCGAGATCGGCGGCAAGACGTACACGCCGCCGGAGATCTCGGCGATGATCCTGCAGAAGCTCAAGCGCGACGCCGAAGAGTACCTCGGCGACAAGGTCAACGAGGCGGTCATCACCGTCCCGGCGTACTTCAACGACTCGCAGCGCCAAGCCACCAAGGACGCCGGTAAGATCGCCGGCCTCGAGGTCAAGCGCATCATCAACGAGCCCACCGCCGCGGCGCTCGCCTACGGGCTCGACAAGGATCGCGATCAGACGATCCTCGTGTTCGACCTCGGCGGCGGCACCTTCGACGTCTCGGTCCTCGACCTCGGCGACGGTGTCTTCGAGGTGCGCTCCACCAACGGCGACACGCACCTCGGCGGCGACAACTTCGACAAAGCCGTGGTCGACTGGATGGTGGCCGAGTTTCTGCAGAGTCAGGGCATCGACCTGAGCAAGGACAAGATGGCCCTGCAGCGCCTCTACGAGGCCGCGGAGAAGGCCAAGATCGAGCTGAGCACCACGCAGAGCAGCAACATCAACCTGCCGTTCATCTCGGCCGACGAAAACGGCCCCAAGCACCTCGACCAGACGCTCACGCGGGCGAAGTTCGACGAGCTCACGCACACGCTTCTCGAGCGCGTCGTGAAGCCCGTCACCAGCGCCATCAAGGACGCCGGCCTCACCAAGAGCGACATCCACCACGTGATCCTCGTGGGCGGTATGACGCGCGTCCCGGCCGTGCAGGAGAAGGTCAAGCAGCTCATCGGCAAGGACCCCCACAAGGGTGTGAACCCCGACGAGGTCGTGGCCGTGGGCGCCGCCATCCAGGGTGGCGTGCTGGCCGGCGAGGTCAAGGACGTGCTGCTCCTCGACGTCACGCCGCTGAGCCTCGGCATCGAGACCAAGGGCAACGTGTTCACCAAGCTCATCGAGCGCAACACCACGATCCCCACCAAGAAGAGCGAGATCTTCAGCACCGCCGACGACAACCAGACGAGCGTGGAGATCCACGTGCTCCAGGG